>JAESUA010000004.1 GCA_016763255.1 Magnetovibrio sp.
AAGCACTTCTTGCTCACTCTCCCCCGGCAAAATCAGTTCGCCGTAGGTCAGGTGTCCGGGGCCCTTGGTGGAATCGATGACGGCCCGATACTTGCCCGGTTTGAGGGCTTTGCGATCATTTTCACTGAGGCAAAACCCATATCCATCACGGTAATACGTGGTCACATAAGGTATGGCATCGGGCAATTCCGGCAGGGAATAGAGGATCTCCTGCAACTCTTCGAGATCGAACCACTTGTCCAGCGGCATGGAGTAACCAACCACATGCAAATTGGATTTTTGAAAGTCGATCACCCGCTCGCCGTGTTCATTTAAGACATAGGCATCGCGGATATTCCATTCCTGGGGTACCTGCCAATCAAAGGCCTGCGTCCCAGACGGCACTTCGTGGACCTGCAACTGGGGCAAAATCTGCTTGATGTAGGACATGGTTTCGCGAACACCATCTCCCGTAAGGCTGCGATTTATCGGGAAAATTTCCTCGGCCCAGCGATAGAGTTGATCCTTGATGTCGAGCATTGTGCCTACGTTTTACTCCCTTGATTTCAACCGCCCCAGACTACCCCATCCACGGTAAACAAAAGATTGATGGCGGATGCACCACAGGCCAGATAAACCACGCCGGCGTTAAGAGTTTCTTTTCCATAAAGAACTTAATATTCATGTCGGTCGCTGACACTCACCCATGAGGGCCCACAATATGATGGATGGCATCAAAAAGCTCTGCAAAAGCAACGCGTCAGATCAATTTTATGTGGATGATGGCACGGAAATTACATACGCGGAATTTTTCATTCGGCTCGAAGAATGTCTCGACCAGATCGCGGCTCAAGGTGTTGAGAGTGCATCGGCGGTGGTGGTGAAAGGCGAATTCGCTTTTGATTCGATCGTGATGTTGATTGCACTTGTGGCGAACGGCAACATTGTGATCCCCCACACGCCCAACTCCTATAAAAAACTTGAAGCCGAAACCCTGCTGCTCGAACCCGATTTCTTGATCGACGCGACCCGCGCCCCCTTCACCTGTAAACGCGTCGGTAACTTTAAAAAATCCTGTCTTGCCGATCAGTTTGAGGCTGGCGAACGTGGCCTTGTGGTGTTCACCTCAGGCTCCACCGGACGGCCCAAGGCAATCGTGCACAAAGTCGACCCTCTATTGGAAAAGTTCGCAGCACGCGACAATAAAAAATTGCGCGCGATTCCATTTTTGCTGTTCGACCACATGGGCGGCTTCAATACCATTTTGTCAATTCTCTATGGTGGTGGCTGCATCGTTCACCGCCATGAACGCAGCGTCGATTCCATTTGCGCGGCGATTGAGAACTTCAAGGTCACCCTACTGCCCACCACCCCCACCTTTCTCGCCATGCTGTTGGTCTCCGAAGCCTGGAAAAGGTACGATCTGTCCAGCTTGCGCATGATCACGTATGGCACCGAGGTGATGAATGAGGTGATTCTCAAAAAGATGGTCTCATTACTGCCGAAAATCCGCTTTAAACAGACTTACGGGCTATCCGAAGTGGGGGTTGTCATGACCTCCTCACGCGACAATGACACCACCTGGGTCAAACTGTCCGGAGATGGCATTGAAACCAAAATTGTCGATGAGATTTTATGGCTGAAAGTGAAATCAGCCATGCTTGGCCGAGTCATTTATCAAGACAACCAAGCCCAGTTCGAGCCCCATCAAGCCGAATGGTTCTGCACCAACGATTTGGTTGAGGTTGATGGAGAGTATCTGAAGTTTTGCGGACGTGATTCGGACATCATCAATGTCTCCGGACTGAAGGTATATCCCGGCGAAATTGAAAACTGCTTGCTGGAATGTGATCACGTGGCCAATGCCACGGTCTATGGCAAGGCCAACCCGTTGGTCGGCCAGATCGTGGTGGCAGAAATTGAACTGAAGCCGGGTTCGCAGGCCACCAGCGCCAAACCCACCATTCAACAACACTGCCGCAAACACCTGGAGCGCTTTAAGGCACCGCGTGAAATCATCTTTGTCGACCAAATTAGCGTGTCCGACCGCCTAAAAAAGAGCCGCAAACAAAATGCTTAGAACCAGCCTGAAAGATGTTCAGGGTGCGCTGCAAGAACTCAGCATCCCCCAAAACCGCATCATCATGCTCCACTCAAGCCTGTTCAAGTTCGGCCTCTTGGAAGGCGGCAGCAAGGGTGTTTACGAGTGTATCCGTAACGAATTGGGACCGGATGCCACCATCGTCATGCCCGCATTTACCTTCAGTTATGGCGCTACTCGCGTCTGGCATGCGCAAAAAACCGTGGGCGAAGTCGGGGCATTGCCAGAATACTTTCGCAGCCAAATCGCAACAACGCGCAGCATCCACCCGTTTCATTCCGTCACCGCAATCGGGCCTTTGTCCCAAGAGGTCACAACCGGGCTATGCCCCAGTTCGTTCGGCCCCGGATCCGTGTTCCAAAAACTTCGCGACATGGATGCCTTGAACCTATCGGTCGGAACCGAATTTATCGGCGGCGCGACCTTCCTGCACGTTTGTGAAGAAGAACTCGACGTCCCCTATCGCTATCTAAAAGCGTTCCCCGGTGAGATTAAAGATATGGATGGAAACGTGGTCGATATGACGTTCCAACTCCATTGTCGCAAGCTTTTTGACACTTATGCGTATGACAACAAGTGGGATGGTTGCTGGGACGATCTCAATGCCCTCAATCTGTTCAAAGTCACGCACCTAAATGGTGCGATGTTCACACTCAGCGACATCAAAAAAACCCTCACCGCATTTAAGGGATTTTTAAAAGCAGATCCGTACTATTGCGCACGCACTGTGCCCATTGATCAAGCATTCTAGGAGGCCATTTTGGAGCTCAATGAAATTACCGCCGTCATTATCCGCGCCCTCAACGAAATCCTCGTCGAGCGCGGCTTGGATACGGTCAAAGAAAGCGACGACCCACAGTTGTTTGGGTCCGGCAGCGTTATCGATTCCTTAGATTTGGTCTCCATTGTGGTGCAGATCGAAGAGGCCGTGCGCGAAAGCGAAGGCCGCACGGCGGAAATCGTCGATGAAAACTCCGTCATCAGTAATGATTCCCCGTTCCGCACCGTCAGCACCTTGTCTAACTTGGTCAAAGAAAAGCTTGATGCAAAATAAAACGATCTTGGTCACCGGCGCTTCGCGTGGTCTGGGCCGACAAATGGTCGAGCACTACGCTCAGCACAACGACGTCATCGGCCTCAGCCGATCCGGCACCGGGGCAGATCATGCGCGGGTGACCAATTTATCTTGCGACGTCACCAACATCGACGACCTTGACGTTTGCATCGAGACCATCTTTAAAGAATTCCCCTCTATCGACGTGCTGATCAACAATGCCGCGGTGCTCAAATCCACGCCGTTGGTGTTGATGAAGGACGAAGACATTCTGTCCATGATCCAGACCAATTTGGTGGCCCCAATATTGCTGACCAAACGGATGGTACGCGCCATGATGCGTCAGCGCAGGGGCCACATCGTCAACATCGTGTCCATGTCCCATAAGCTTTGCAAACCCGGTGATTCCGTTTATGCCGCAACCAAAGCCGGGCTTGAGATTTTTGGCAAGGTGGTCAACGTAGAAGCCCATTCGTCCGGCATTTCGGTCAACAATTTGGCCATTTCAGCATCACCAACGGGGATGCTGGAACAAATCACCCAAGACGACCCCGACAAGATCAAATCGTTGATACCCCATAACCAATTCGCTAAAATAAACGACATCGTTTCAGCAATTGATTTTTTCTGTTCTCCCGACAGCGGCGACATCGGCGGCCAAACAGTTTTTCTTGGCGGCATTTAGCCCCGTCACGCGAAAGTTTGATAACCCATGCTGATTTTTGACAATAGTGACTATCAAGTCCATGCGTTGGCCCTCGGACCATTGCGGACAAACTGCTTTATCGTCGAAAATTCCACCTATTCGTTTTTGATCGACCCGGTCGGCGAAGGCGATCTGATTTCATCGTATCTAGCGGACAACAACATCAGCATTGATTTTTGCATGGCCACCCACGGACACTTTGACCATGTCGGGGCTGCGGCACATCTGATTGAGCAAGGTTTTTGTCAAAAGCTCTATATCCACGAAGACGATGCGGTCGAGTTGCGGCGCTGCAACACCTATTCCTTGCTGTTGGACAAAAAGCCCATCAAGTTGCCGTCCGAAGATCAAATCACATGGTTTGACGCCGACTTTTCCACGCACCTCAAGACCGTCGGATTCAAAATCGAACACCTTGCCAGCCATACCGCAGGCAGCACGATTTTTTACACCCAAGACCGCCAGCTTCTGTTTTCGGGCGATATACTGCTGAGGCAGCCCAAGGCCCGCAATAACCGCTGCAAAATCGGCGAAAGCAAAGTCAAAATTGAACAAGCGCTGCTTCATATCAGCGAAACCTTCCACCCTGAAACAATCGTCTTTCCCGGTCATGGGAAAATGATGCGGCTGGATTCAGAACATGCAATGCAAGATGAAATTCAGGACTCTTAATACATGACTGGTGATGCAATTGACTTTATCGGCTTCGGAAAATACGTCGCCAAAACCGTCGAAACGAATGCCGAAGTTGCCGCACGTTTTGGCATTAAGGAAGAAGAAATCGTCGCCAAATCCGGCGTCGAGTGCCGTTACATTGCCCGCGAAGAAAGTGCATCTGAGATGGCACTGGCGGCTGTGCGCGAAGCAATCGATGATTCTGGTCTTGATGCCAGCGAGCTTTCCGCCGTTATCGTCTGCACCTATTCCGGTGATTACATTTACCCCAACACCGCATCCGCCCTTTGCCGCGACCTGAACATTTCCGATTGCATGGCATTCGATATTCAAGCCAACTGTGCGGGGTTTCAGATCGGTGTTTCAACCGCGCGCGACATGTTGCGCTCAAACCCTGATCACCGCCACATTGCCGTGGTTGGGGTCGCCAAACAGTCGCCGTATCTCGACCCAAACGACATCAACACCGCATTCTTCTTCAGCGATGCGGCATCCGCTGTGGTGATGAGCCGGGTCGAGGGTGAGGGCGGCATACTCGGCACATTCTACAAAACCAACGGTCGTAACTATGAGGTCATGCGACTGCGCGGCGGTGGATCCAGTTATCCCCTGACCCATGAATTGTTGCGCACGATGCCCGATGCGTTGACCTATGATCATGCCGGTATTGCGGTGTGGAAAGAAGTCATGGTGGAAATGCCCGCGCTGGTCAAAAAAGCCCAAGCCGCAATCGGCTGGAAAAAAGGCGAGGTTGACCTTGTTCTCATGCATCAAGCCAACCTGCGCCTGATCGAGTTTATCATTGCCAGGGTTGGGCTTGAAATGTCTAATACAGTTACGAACATCCAGGATATTGGCAACACAGCCGATGCATCGCTAGGCACCGTGATCTACGACGCCCAACGCCAAGGTCGTTTGGTTCCAGGCTCAAAAATCATGCTGGCATCCGTCGGTGCAGGCTTTGTATATGCTGTAACACCGTACATCGTTCCAGATAGGGGCTGAGATGAAAGATATTGAAGATTTCAAAATCGGTGACCGAGCAAGTCTTAAACATCGCATCACCGCCACTGACGTCGAACGTTTCGTCGACTTAACCGGTGATGACAACCCGTTGCATGTAGATCAAGATTTCGCCGAAAAATCTCCAATGAAGGGCATCGTCACCCATGGCATGCTCAGTGCTTCTTTTATCTCCACAATCATCGGCAAGCACTTGCCCGGCCCCGGCGCACTTTGGGTCTCTCAAAGTATCGAATTTTTGGCACCGGTGCGGCTGAATGATGAGTTAGACGTTCAGGCCGAAATTGTTGAAATCCACGTCAAACAACGCCTGATAAAACTCAACGCCCGGATCACCAACCAGCGCGGCAAAGAAGTCCTCACCGGCGAATGCTTAGTGAAGGTTTTGGCGTCCGAGAAAAAAGCGCCGATTGCAAAAGACCGCGCCCCAGGCTGTGTGATCGTCACCGGCAGCAGCCGCGGCATCGGTGCGGCCATTGCGACACGCCTAAGCCAACAAGGCATCCCCGTGATCATCAACTGTCGCGACGAAACCGGGGGCCAACGTGTTGCCGATCAAATTCACAGCAGCGGTGGCACAGCCCATGTGATAAAGGCCGACATCACCGATCCGGCCCAAGTTGAACACATGATCACTGAAGCCTTGCAAAAGTTCGGCACCATCCAAGGGCTGGTCAACAACGCCGCGCCATCCATTATCGAAAAATCATTTGGCGATTTATCTTGGGACGAATGCGCCGCCCAATTCAACGCCCAGGTCGGTGCGGCGTTCAACTGCATTCAAATGGTCGCACCGCATATGAAGGCCAACCACGGCGGATCAATCGTCAACATCGGCAGCATTGTCAGCGACCAATCCCCGCCGCCGACGTGGATGGCGTACAACCTGGCCAAGGCCGGTCTACATGCCCTAACCCACAACTTGGCCGAAGTCTTAGGCCCGGATGGCATCCGCATCAATACGGTTGCCCCTGGCCTCACGGACACCAGATTCATCACCGAAATTGCTGAAAAGGCACGCATCCTCACCAAGATGCAAACCCCGTTACGTCGCTTGGCACAAGCCGAAGACATCGCCGCAACCGT
>JAESUA010000342.1 GCA_016763255.1 Magnetovibrio sp.
GCCTTTGATCACAAAGGTTGCCAAAATAGCCCCGCCGATGAGCCACAACATGTCACGGTCGCGGGCGATGAAAATCTCATTCACCACCGGTTTCATCAGCCATGCACTGAGCGCCGTCGCCGAGGCCATCAGGGCCATGAAGACAACGGCTAAAAGCAACCAGCCGACATAGCCGCGGATACATTCACGCCAAAGGCGCTTCATTAAAGTATGTGTAGGGACGTGGGTCACGGGCGACTGTCACTTAAGTTGTTGAACGGATAGGGATTTAATTATCTTTTCTCCCAAGAATTCCTTCAAAAATTCCTGGGGGATTCCTTGGGCCGGGACCATAGCACGCCATGGTCATGGGCCAAAGCCCACAAAACCCTAAGAATGAGGCCTTAAAACCGGGCCTTAAGAACCGGCGAGCGTCATGCCGTCAATGCGTACCGAAGGCGCATCGACACCATAGAGGAATTCCAGATCATCTGCCGGGGTGAGGCTTTTGAACATATCGACCAAATTGCCCGCGACGGTGATTTCGGACACCGAGTGGGTCAACTCACCGTTTTCGATCCAAAAACCGCTGGCCCCGCGCGAATAATCGCCGGTGATGCCATTGACGCCCATGCCGATCAATTCGGTGATGAATAGCCCGCTTTTTATGTCTTTGATGAGATCTTCTACCGACACGTCACCGGCTTCCAAGTAAAGGTTGGAGGCCGAAGGGCTGGGCGGGCTGGAGACACCACGTCCGGCGTGACCGGTGGATGTTAAGCCCAATTGCCGCGCCGAGCGCAAATCAAGGAACCAGGTGGTCAGCGTGCCATTTTCGATGATATTGCGGCGCTGGGTGGCCAAGCCTTCATCATCGAATGAGGACGAACGCAAGCCACGCACACGGTGCGGATCATCGACAATGTTGATGGTCGAATTGAAAATTTGCTCACCCATCTTGTCTTTCAAGAATGAGGTGCCGCGGGCAATGCCTGAGCCATTGACGGCGCTGGACAAATGCCCCACTAAAGATCGCGCCGCACGGTTGTCATAAACAATCGGCACTTGCTGGGTTTTAGGTTTTTGCGGGTTGAGGCGTTTGACCGCTTTTTCGCCTGCGGTGCGGCCAATTTCTTGGGCTGAGCGCAAATCATCGGCCCACACCGCACCGGTGTAGTCGTAATCGCGCTCCATGCCGGTGCCTTCACCCGCCAACATCGAAGCACTTAAAGAATGGCGCGAACGCTGATAGGTGTGGGCGAAGCCGTTTGAGGCGGCAAATGCAATCGAAGATTGGCTGAAACCGGCTTCGGCGCCTTCGCAATTGCTCACGCCAGAAACCTCAAGGCCGGCCTGCTCGGCGGCCATGGCGGTTTCTTTGAGTTCATCCGCCGAAGGTTCGCCCGGATCAAACATGTCAAAATCCATGAACTCGGTGGCCAGCTGGTCGGGGTCTGCCAGGCCCGCATAAGGGTCTTCGGGAACCGATTTGGCCATCGCCACGGCGCGTTCGACTAACTCATCCAACGTCGCGGCGTCGGTATCTGACGACGAAACAATGGCCTGGGATTTGCCGACGAACACCCGCAGGCCAAGGTCTTGGCCCTCGGAACGTTCGAGATGTTCAACCTCACCCTTGCGGCACGCCATGGACAAAGATGTGCCCTCTGCGAACAAGGCATCGGCGGCGTCGGCCCCTTGGGCTTTGGCGCGCTTGATCAGGTCTTGCAAAAGGTTGAGTTTTTCTTCGATGGAATTTGACATCTAAGTCCCCAGTCATCTCGAATTGGTGCTGAGTGTATGTAGGGGATTAAACGCCTTACGCCAAGGGGCTAGGTAAAGGATTTAGCTCAGCGCTTGGCCCAGATCATCCATAAGATCGCGCACGTCTTCGATCCCCAGTGATAAACGGATGGTGCCCGGTATGATGCCTGCGGCCAATTGTTCGTCCTGGGTCATTTTTAGATGGGTGGTGGTGGCCGGATGGGTGATGAGGCTTTTGGCGTCGCCCAAATTGTTGGAAATGTCGATAATCGCCAACTTGTTCATGATTTTGAACGCGGCTTCTTTACCGCCGTGGACGTTAAAGGCGACGATGGTGCCGCCACGACCAGACATCTGTTTCATCGCCAATTCGTGCTGCGGATGGCTTTTGAGGCCGGGATAGATCACTTGCGCGATGGCGTCTTGGGTGGTCAAAAATTGCGCCACTTCAAGGGCGTTGTCGCACTGGCGGGTGACGCGCAGCTCCAACGTTTCCAGGCCTTTGAGCAACACCCAGGCGTTAAACGGGCTCAGCGCCGGGCCGGTCTGGCGCAAAAACGGCGCAACGGTTTTTTCGATGTAGTCTTCATTGTTGGACAAAATCGCGCCGCCCAATGAACGACCCTGACCGTCGATGTGCTTGGTGGCTGAATAGGTCACCACATCGGCACCCAGTTCCAACGGGTGCTGCAATACGGTCGAGGCAAAGGCGTTGTCGACCACCACCAGCGCGCCGGCCTTGTGGGCCAGTTCGGACACTGCGACCAAATCGATGATCGACAGCGCCGGGTTGGACGGGGTTTCCAAAAAAACCGCCTGGGCCGGGGTGGACAGAGCATCTTTCCAGGCGTCCAAATCGGTGCCATCGACAAATTCCGCGATGATGCCCCATTGCGGCAAAATGGAGTTGATCACGTGGTAACACGCGCCAAACAAGGCTTTGGCGGCGACGATGCGGTCGCCGGATTTTAGATGCGGGGCCAGGGCGGCAAACACCGCGGCCATGCCGCTGGCGGTGCCTTTACAGTATGCGGCACCTTCGATGGCAGCCAAGCGCTGTTCGAACATGTTGAGCGTCGGGTTGGCGTAACGCGAATAGACGTAGTGGTCTTCTTCCCCGGTGAAAGAACGTTCGGCTTGCTCAGCCGAATCATAGACATAGCCCGAGGTCATAAACAACGCTTCGCTGGTTTCACCGAACGGTGTTCGATCGAGCCCAGCGCGCACCTGACGGGTGGCGGAGTGCCAGTTTTTAGTGTTGTCCGTATCGCTCATAATCCGGTTTCCCTAATCACATATAAAAATAGCCCGGACCGAAGGCCAGGGCATATGCAATGCGTTGCCGTTGCTTCGGTCTTTTAGCAGATTGTTTCAGAGCGCCCTGTCCCAAGGTATCGTGGAGGTATCCCCAGGTAGCGCCCTTACGTGGCCGCAAGCCGACCGGCCAAATCACCACGTATCGAGCCTTTAAAATGTCGAAAACATAGCCCCCAGTCAAGGTGGGATTTATTCTGTACTACATGTGTATGATGGGGATTTTGCAAGGGCTGGTGATTCATAAGAAAAAACCCCATATAGCGGGTGGCACCCTTGCGGTGCTCTAAACCCTCTGGCATACGAGAGGGAGTTCATCATTGGAGACTCTAAATGTCAGACTCAGCAACCACCAATCGGCTTTTTTTCGAACGCACCGGCATGGACCGTGGGCGCATCACCGGCGTTGTCGAAGACGCGCTGAACGGGGCGGATGATGGCGAGCTGTTCCTCGAATACCGCCAATCCGAAAGCCTCCTGTTCGATGATGGACAATTAAAAGCCGCCAATTTCGATACTTCCCAAGGTTTCGGCTTGCGTGCTGTGTCCGGTGAAACGGCGGGTTACGCCCACGCCACCGAGCTTTCCGAAGAGGCCATTAAGCGCGCCGGGCAAACCGTCAAAGCGGTCAGCCGCGGTCATGGCGGCACCTTGGCCGAACCGCCCCAGGGCACCAACGTCAAATTGCACGGTGAAGAAAACCCACTGGGCGGCATGGCGTTTGATGTGAAAGTCAAATTGCTGAGCGAAATCGACGCTTATGTGCGGGGCAAAGATCCGCGCGTCAAACAGGTCACGGTGTCGCTGGCGGGCAATTGGCAGGCGATCGAAGTTCTGCGTCCCAGTGGTTCCTGCGCCGACATCCGCCCCTTGGTGCGGATCAATGTTTCTGTGGTGGTGGAACAAGACGGGCGCATGGAAAACGGATCGTTTGGTGCCGGTGGTCGTGCAGAATACGAAAACTGGGTCAAACCCGAAAACTGGATGAACATCGCCAATGAGGCCCTGCGCCAAGCCATCGTTAATCTGGATAGTGTGCCCGCACCGGCCGGTGAAATGACCGTGGTACTTGGACCCGGCTGGCCCGGCGTATTGCTGCACGAAGCCATCGGCCACGGCCTGGAAGGCGATTTCAACCGCAAAAAAACCTCGGCCTTTGCCGGATTGATGGGTGAACGCGTCGCGGCCCCTGGTGTGACGGTGGTCGATAACGGCACCATGGAAGGGCGACGCGGTTCGCTGACCATCGATGATGAAGGCACGCCAACGTCTGAAACCGTGCTGATCGAAGACGGCATCCTCAAAGGCTTTATGCAAGATCGCATGAACGCCCGTTTGATGGGCATGGATCCAACCGGCAACGGTCGCCGCCAAAGTTATGCCCACGCGCCGGTGCCGCGCATGACCAACACCTATATGTTGAACGGCGATAAAGATCCTCAAGAAATTATTCAGTCGGTGAAAAAAGGCCTCTATGCGGTCAACTTCGGCGGCGGACAGGTCGATATCACCTCGGGCAAGTATGTGTTCAGCTGTACCGAAGCTTACCTGATCGAAGATGGTAAAGTCACCGCCCCGGTGAAGGGCGCGACCTTGATTGGCAGCGGCCCGGATATTCTAACCCGTGTTTCCATGGTCGGAAACGATTTCGAACTTGACCCGGGTATCGGCACCTGCGGCAAAGACGGTCAAGGCGTGCCTGTCGGGGTCGGTCAGCCCTCCATGTTGATCGATGCAATTACCGTCGGCGGCACCGCGGTTTAGAGCAAAACCGGAGCGAA
>JAESUA010000343.1 GCA_016763255.1 Magnetovibrio sp.
GCGCCAACATCGATTACGCCCTATCCCTGCACCATATCGACAAATCTCAACGCCAAGACATCATCGAAGACGTCTTGCGCAAAACCGGCTTAAGCCGCGGCATCAATGCCCCGGCGCGGCTGTTATCGTTTGGCGAACAGCAACGCTTGGCCATCGCGCGGGCCTGGGCGTTGAAACCACAAATTTTATTTTTGGACGAACCCACCGCCAGCCTGGACCCCAGCGCCACCCACCAGATAGAAGAATTGATTTTGGCGATGCATGATCAAGGCACCAAGATCGTCATGACCTCACACGACTTGGGCCAAGCCCGGCGCTTGGGCGATGAGGTGTTGTTTTTGCATCGCGGGCGATTGTTGGAACAAGCCCCCGCCGAGGCCTTTTTCGAAAGGCCCCAAAACGACCTCGCCCAGGCCTTTGTTAAGGGTGAGTTGTTGTGGTGGAAACGCGGGGAAGGCCCACGCCACGACCCCAAACACATTCGCTAAACGCCCCAACTGCGCCCAAATTTTGAACGGGGTTCCAAAATCAATGCACGACAACGCCGTGCAAACACGATATGAATGCAGCAAGCGCTATATTCTAATAAACATAGCGAAATCAATTTGGCTCCGCACACGAGCATCAAAACGCTCGTCCAAGGGAAAGCGAACATGCGTGTTTTGACGTCTCTTCTTTTTGCATTTGCCCTGTTGTTGGGTGGTGATGCCAAGGCTGATGAATTCATCACCGTGGCCTCCACCACATCGACCCAGAATTCTGGCCTGTTCAAAGACATATTGCCGAAATTCACCACCAAAACCGGCATCAACGTGCGCGTGGTGGCGGTCGGCACCGGTCAGGCGATCCGCCTTGCCAAACATGGTGACGCCGACGTTTTGTTTGTTCATCACCGCAAATCGGAAGAAAACTTCGTGCGCGATGGTTTTGGTGTGAAGCGCTATGACGTGATGATGAACGACTTTGTCATCATCGGCCCAAATTCAGATCCCGCCGGTTTGACCGCTGCCAAGACCGCCGCAGACGCCCTGCGCGCCATTGCCAAAACCAAAGCAGCGTTTGTATCGCGCGGTGACGACAGCGGCACCCACAAACGCGAACGCGGCTTGTGGCAAGAGGCCGGCATTGACCTCAAAACCGACGGCGGCAGCTGGTATCGCGAATCCGGTTCCGGCATGGGTGCAACCTTGAACATGGCCCAGGGCATGGGGGCCTATGCCTTGTCTGATCGTGGCACCTGGATAGCGTTTAAGAACAAAAAAGGCTTGAGCATCGCCCACCAAGGCAGCGGCAATCTCGCCAATCCATATGGGGTGATCTTGGTTAGCGATAAAAAACACCCCCACGTGAAGACCAAAGCCGGTCAGGCGTTCATCGACTGGTTGCTGTCCAGCGAAGGCCAAAACGCCATCGCCAGCTTTAAGCTCGAAGGCGAACAACTGTTTTTCCCCAACGCAAAAGCGGCGAACTGAACCAAAGCCAAATACCCCCGCATCAATTGTGGGCGACAGTGGCGGCCAAACACGGTATCTTTTTAAAAGCGTTATATCCTGTAAAACGCAACGCCTGCATAAAAGTGCATGGCGCAGAAATGTAAATATACGTGAGATTATGCAAGATACCTTTGGCCGCCCCATCACATACCTGCGCGTTTCGGTCACCGACCGATGCGATTTTCGCTGTTTTTATTGCATGTCGGAAAACATGACCTTTCTGCCACGCGAAGATTTGCTGTCGATCGAAGAATTGGACCAGGTGTGCTCCACATTCATCAATCGTGGGGTCCGTAAAATCCGTCTGACCGGCGGTGAACCGCTGGTCCGACGCGGCATTATGGAGCTGATTGCCCGGCTGGCACGCCATAAAGACACCGGCTTGTTGGACGAAATCACGCTCACCACCAATGGCAGCCAACTCTCCAAACATGCCCACGTAATCAAACGCTTAGGCATTGATCGAATCAATGTCTCGCTGGACACCCTTGACGCCGATAAATTCGCCGAAATCACCCGCCGTGGCCGCCTTGAACAGGTACTGCATGGCTTGGAAGCGGCCAAAGACGCAAAGCTGAAGGTGAAGATCAACACCGTGGCGCTCAAAGCTTTTAACGAAGGTGAGCTGAGCGACATGCTCAAATGGTGTGGCGCAAACGGCTTTGATCAGACCTTGATCGAAACCATGCCGTTGGGCGACATCGGCGGCGACCGGGTTGATCAATATCTGCCGCTTAGCGATGTCAAAAAGCGTCTGGCGCAAGACTGGACGCTGAGCCCATCCTCCTTAAACACCGGCGGTCCGTCGGCCTATATGGATGTTGCCGAAACCGGTCAAAAAATTGGTTTTATCACCCCATTGTCCAATCATTTTTGCGACAGCTGCAATCGCATGCGCCTGACCTGCACCGGGACACTCTATATGTGCCTGGGCCAAGACAGTTCGGTCGATATGCGCAAAGCATTGCGTGACGACCCCAGCCACGGCCTGCTCAACGCCGCCATCGACAAGGCCCTAACCCTGAAGCCCAAAGGCCATGAGTTTGTCATCGAACCGGGCCACGGCGGTCCCGCCTTAAAACGTCACATGAGCGTCACCGGCGGTTAATTCAACGGCCTTTCCTGGCCGCTAAACTTTCTGGCACGTTTGGTCTATACTCCCGCAACCAAACGAATTTTTACCTTATGTCGGATCAGGAACGCCGTTTCCATGAAATTCAAATCCATCGCCTTCGTTGCTGCACGCCAAGCGCACGCGCAAGACGCCCTGAAAGCCCTCAAAGGGCGCTATGACAATGTTGTGCCATCCAAGGCCGACGTCATCGTGGTGCTGGGTGGCGATGGTTATATGCTGCGCTCCTTGCACAAGTACTTAGCCCGTAAGGTGCCGATTTTTGGAATGAACCGGGGTTCGGTCGGCTTCATGATGAACGAATATCGCGAAGCGGGCCTGTTGCGCCGTTTGCAACGCGCCGCCCCCATCACCCTACACCCGTTGCGCATGACAGCCATCGATGCCCGCGGCAAAACCCATGAAGCCCTGGCCTTCAATGAAGTCTCCTTGCTGCGCTATCGCCGACTGGCGGCCAAATTACGCATCAAGGTTGATGGCAAAGTCCGCCTTGAAGAAATGATTTGTGATGGCGCGCTGGTGTCTACCCCCGCAGGCAGCACCGCTTACAACCTGTCGGCCCACGGAC
>JAESUA010000344.1 GCA_016763255.1 Magnetovibrio sp.
ATGATGTTGGGCAGACCAAATTGACCCGTGTAGGTGAAACCGTGGCATGTTGAGCAGCGCCAGGTCTTTTTACCAGTTTTTCCGGCATCCTTTGGCATGGAGGCGTGGGTCTTTTTCATCACGTCGCCATCGGTGATTTTATAATACCAGTCATACAGTTGCCCGCCACGTGCCAGCTGGCCTTCCGGCGTCAGCGCCATGGCCTGAGACGAAAAAGCCATCAGTCCTGCAGCAGCGACAATGCCGCTCAGGGTGGCTTTTAAAATGGATGTTTTGGTTTTCATGACGGATCCTTTTTTCACTGTCAGTAAATGGTTCATTTGCACCACGCGCCTTGTTCAATCCAGCGCATCAGCAATAGCGTGTTGGGGTGGTCTGCAGGCGCGCCCGGATCAATACCCGGCGGCATACGGTTCATGGTCAAACGTTGATAAAGTGGGCTGGCTTCGGCATCGAAAAGCACCACAATCGGTAGACCCGGCAACCCTCGTTTGTTGCGTGTTTTCGAAAAGGCACCTTTTATGATCGCCTCATGAGAAGTGAGGTTGACCTCATTGAAACTCGGTGGGTCGCGGAATGATTTGTGGCATTCGACACATGCATTTTCAGAACCAAAGGCTTCTGGGTCTGAAAACAACGGTAAAATTTTAGTCGTGAAGCTGTCATCATTGGCCGCACCGGCGTTGATCCAATCCTTGATTGCGAGGATGCTGTCAGAATCCACAGGCGCAAAAAACGGCACGCCCAAGGGCATACGATTGTTACGGATCATCTTGGTCAAAAGGCTGCGTCCCGGTTCACCGGGGTGAATGATTTGCCGTGCCGGTGATTCCGTCGCGCCACGTAAAATACCTTCGCAGCTTGAAAGGTCCATGCCGCGATAACTTTTACTGAGGTCGTTGGAGCCATGACAGACAACGCATGCGGGACCATCGCCAAAGGCGTTGGGGGTGCGCATCAAGGTGGCGATGTAATTGTATGTGATGGGAATGTCACGTTGCAGGACCAGCGCTTCGACAACAACGTTGTCGCCGTGGATGTTGAGCTTGCCCAACTTCATATCGAGATACATCTGGTGCGTGACGCTTGGTGATGGCGTTATTGGAGCGGCCTGATCGGCCATCGCGCGCGATATGCCACTGTCTTGTGCTGAAGACGTGTCTTGTGCCGAAGATTGGGCCGCTAACAAGGTGAGAGAGGACGCTACGAAAAGGGCCATAGCCCAACCGTTTAGCGTACGAGGCTTTATTTTGCCTCTTACGGGATTGAATTGCGATTTGCCCACAACGCGATTCCTCCTCACCATTGTTTGCCTAAGCTTCGTAGAGTGGCTCAATCTTCTTCTTCGAGGAACTTATCCATAGATACCGCAGGCTTGGCCGCAGCTTTGACTTTTTTCACCGGACGGTCATCGTCATCGTCGTCTTCTTCCTGGGCCAAATATTCTGCCGGAAGTGTGTGCGCGATGCCCTTGTGACATGCGATGCAGGTCTTTTTTTCTTCATAAGCGACCTGCATTTTTTCTTTCGCACGCTTGCGCTGCTTGTCCCAGTGCATGGCACTGTAATCATGGCAGTTTCGGCACTCTCGAGAATCAGTGCGTTCCATCGATGCCCAAACGTTTTTGGCCAAGCGGTAGCGGTTGGCTTCAAATTTTTCGGGCGTGTCGATGGTTCCGAGCGCCATGTGAAGCAGCTCGTTCGACGCCTGTATCTTACGAATTAGTTTGGGGAACCACTCTTTGGGGACATGGCAATCCGAGCACACCGCGCGCACACCCGATGGGTTTGTATAGTGAACGCTCTTTTTGTATTCTTTGTAGACCTTCTGCTCCATCTCATGACAAGAGACGCAGAATTCCAACGTGTTTGTGTATTCCATAAAGGTGTTGAAGCCACCCCAGAAAATGACTCCGGCAACACTGCCGGCAATCAAAATGGCACCGAAACTGAACCGGGAGGTCGGTTTCCACAATACTTTCCATAAGCCGCGCATAACCATCTAAGCCCCATAGGTGAAGAAACTTAACGTTTTGTTGTGTTCTTATTTTTGTAGAGAATGAGTAAGGGGGAAGAAAGCCGGAGCCTTCTTCCCCCTCGCACATATTGACCTTAGGTTTTGTGGTTTACGCGGTTGTACACGTTAAACTTACCTGTAGGTGTTTCGAGGTTTTCGATCACAGTAATCTTTTCCAAAGTGTTGGAATCATAGACAACGATGTGACCCTTAGACCAGTTCTTCTTGCCACCACGAACCCAAACGGAGACCCATACTTCGGAGCCAGATTTGTTGAATTCAAAGTGCACAGCCAGAGCTTTGTCCAATTCCGTTACACGGATCGTTTTAACAACCTTGCCGGTCTTCTTGGAGATGACCTTGATGGATTGTTGGACGTCCGGATCAGGATGCTTGGTTTGATCTGCAAAGACATAAGGCGAGTTCGGGTGCGTGCGGATAAACAAGCCCGCGCCGTCCGTTGCCGTTTTGTAGCAGATTTTCCAGGCGTTATCCGGGTGACCCTTCGGATCGTTACCCCAAACCGTGATTTTGCCTTCGCCGAGGTGAGTCGTACCTGCGACGGGACCACATTTCGGATCGACCCAGTTTGCGCCCGGACCCGGGTGCGGTTTGTTGCCGGTCTCGATTGATGCCACGAACTTACGTGTTTCGGAGTCCATGATTTCAATGCGGTTGGAAGCGTTAGCAGCGATTTGGAAGTAGCGCTGTGTCGGATCGAAGAAGCCATCATGCAGGAACTTGTGAGAGTTGATCTGCTCGATGCGCAGGTTGTCGAGATCAGAATAATCGACCTGCCAAAGCTGGCCGAGTTCCTTCACTGCGACGATCCACGTCGGTGCGTTGGGCGTATTGTAGATGGCCGCAACACGGGCTTCGTTAACATATTCGCCGTCCACGTTGACGCCACGGGTGGAAACCACTTTCAGTGGCTCCATGGTCTTGGCATCGAGGATTGCGAAATGCGGAGGCCAATAGCCACCACCAATGACGTATTTGTCTTTCCACTTACCGTAGTGGGAAACAGCAACGTCACGGGCATCGGATGCGATCTGAGTTGATGCAACAACGCGTGGCGGATTCATAAACAAATCGATTTTGGACAACAAGCCATCACGGCCAATTGCATACCAGAAACGACCATCAGATGACTCTTTCATCACGTGAATGGCGTAGCCGGTGTCGACTTTCGTAACGATCTTTTTGGTATCACCGTCGATGATGCCGACCTTACCGGCGTCACGCAGGATGACCATGAAGAAGTTTTCCCAGTTCAAGTTATGCTGGGGTTTGCTGGGGTAATCTTCCGGTTTAACGAAAATTTTCCAGCGTTTCTTCATTTCTGCCAAAGACATTTCCGCAGGCGGGGGTACGTCCATCTGGACGTATGTAGCCAACAGTGCGATCTGCCTCTTGTCGAAGATATCGTCAAAGTTGTTCATGCCGCCTTCGGTGCCAAGCGAAATGATCTTTTCAAGACGCTTTTGACCGAGTTTTATCGTATTTTTTGGCTCGAGGCTTTTGCCAGTTGCGCCTTTACGCAGCACACCATGGCAACCAGCACAACGCTGGAAGTACATTACTTTAGCTTCCTCGAAATCTTTCTCAGAAAGAGTAGGCTCTGCAGCCATAGCCCCCCCTGAACCCAGCAGTACTGCGCCTGCCGCCATGCTAATGGCTGAAAGGGTCAATGCCAACTTCATTGATCTACCCCTGTCCAATTTGGGTCGGCCCACAAATATATCGCCCCAAAATTGAGTTTCCCTCCGAACCGTGACCACTATTTTCGTTTGAGTCACGATACGCAACGTTCGGCAAATTCCTTACGCTGGCAGCATTATCGGGCGCTTGTTGAGCTGCTCACCTTGACGAGTGTCAAGTCCATGCGAAAAAAGGGGTTAATTAGAATAAGTCTTACTTATTAGGGCGGTGGTTGGATTTGTATACTTATTAATATGTACATAAATGCTCCATCCTATCCGTTCAAACTTTCCTCTCGGATTCTTGACTGGCGTCAATAATCGGCGCTTCAAGATGTGTCATATTTTTGATCACGTCTCCCAAATGGGGCGTGAATTGGGAATATCAGTGCGAGTTTATGACAACGGAGCTGAGACCGTGGGCAAAACAAACAGCTGTGTTTATTTGGTGGGGGCGGGTCCTGGCGACCCTGAACTGCTGACACGCAAAGCATATCGAATTTTGGAAAGCGCCGATGCGGTGGTTTACGATCGATTGGTGTCACAAGACATCGTCGACATCGTGCCGCCAGGATGTACACGCATTTTTGTCGGAAAAACGGCGGGCAATCACACCTTGCCGCAAGACGAAATAAACGACCTGCTGGTGAAACTGGCCCGGACCAAGCGCTCGGTTGTGCGTTTGAAGGGCGGCGATCCGTACATCTTTGGTCGGGGCAGCGAAGAAGCGTTGCAGCTTTCACGCCACAACATCGCCTTTGAAATCATACCCGGCATCACCGCGGCATCCGGTATCAGTGCCGCAACCGGCATTCCCTTAACCCATCGCGGCATGGCCACCAGCGTGCGTTTTGTTACCGGCCATGGCAAAGGTGACGAGGACCTGGATCTGGACTGGCGCTCGCTGGCCGATGGCTCGACCACCTTGGTGATTTATATGGGGATGAGCAAGTTGCCGGAATTGAGCCGCCGCTTGATTGCCGCCGGTCTTCCTGGTCATACCCCCGCGGCGGCTGTGGCCAATGGCACAACCGCGCAGCAACGTCAGTGTATCTCGACATTAGAAGGGCTGCCCGAAGCGATCAAAGATATTGATTTCACACCGCCGGTGCTGTGCCTGATTGGTGAAGTGGTATCGTTGGCGCATGAATTGAATTGGCAGGGACTGAATTATGAAAGCCTGGGTCTTGAGCAGTTGGACGCGTTGGCCAGCGCTTAAGCGCGCGGCCATCTTGCTGCCTCCTTTGGCTTTCGCGGGCTCCTTGAGCGCCGCATCAATGGCGGGGGACATCTCTGCCGCCCGCCAGGGAGAGCTTCTTTACGTTCTGGAACAAGATTGCGGATCTTGCCATGGCTTAACCTTAAAAGGTGGCCTGGGCCCCGCTTTGTTGCCGGACCTCTTAAAAGACCGCAATGCCGAAGAATTGGCTGAAACTATTCTTGACGGTGTGCCGGGCACACCGATGCCGCCGTGGCGGCCGTTGATGAAACCGCATGAAGCCGTATGGCTGGCGAAAATTTTGAAAAAAGGAGATATGGTCAAGTGAAAATGTGGGCACATTTGGCTGTTTTTATGGTGGTGATTTCCCCGGTTCAAGCAGACAGTTTGCGTGGAACGGGGGATATGGGCATCGTGGTGGAACGCGCCACCGGGTCGTTGCTGGTGGTGGAAAACACCACACGTACCGAGTTGGCGCGCATCGAAGGGCTTGGCGATCTCAGCCATGCCTCACTGGTCTATTCACGCGATGCGCGTTTCGCTTTTATATTTGGCCGCGATGGTGGATTGACCAAGGTCGATCTGCTGACCGCCAAAATCGTTGGGCGCACGATGCAATCGGGCAATTCCATCGGTGGGGCCATTTCCCAGGACGGTACCTTGGTCGCGGTGTCCAACTATGAACCGGGTGGGGTGAAAATTTTCAACTCCCAAACCCTGGAGCTGGTGGCCGATATTCCCACGGGCTCAAAGACCGTCGGTTTGGTCGATGTACCGGGCAATCGATTCGTTTTTTCCCTTTATGACACCGGCGAAATTTGGGTTGCCGATATGAGCAACCCCAAGGCGCCAAAAATTACCAAATTCGAAGACATTGGCTTGCTACCCTATGACGCCTTGGTCACCGGCGACGGGCGTTACTATATCGCCGGTTTGTTTGGTGAAGATGGCATGGCTTTGCTGGACATGTGGAACCTAGACAAGGGCGTGCGGCGCATTTTGGACAATTATGGCCGTGGCGAAGAAAAGCTGCCGGTTTACAAGATGCCTCACCTGGAAGGCTGGGCGATTGCCGATGGCAAAGCGTTTGTGCCCGCCGTCGGTCGTCATGAAGTTTTGGTAGTCGACACAAGCACCTGGCAAGAGGTCGGGCGCATCAAAGCCCATGGACAGCCGGTGTTTGTCATGGCCCAACCCGATGGCCGTCAGGTGTGGGTCAACTTCGCCTACCCCCTCAACGACACCATTCAAGTGATCGACACGCAAAATCTCAAAATCATCAAGACGATGACACCAGGTAAAGGGGTTCTGCACATGGAATTTACCCCACGCGGTGAAGATGTGTGGATGAGCGTGCGCGACAAAGACGTGATCAAGGTGTTCGACACCGCCACATTTGAACAAAAATCGGAACTGCCAGCGAAAAAACCCAGCGGGATTTTCTTCACCTGGCGGGCCGGACGGATAGGTTTGTAAGGGACATCATGCTCGACGCGAACAAACGTCTATTAGATGAATTTCAGCGGGATTTTCCGTTGGTGGCACGGCCCTACGCAGAGGTTGGCAAACGCCTTGGCCTGTCCGAAGTCGAAGTCATTGAAGCTTATCAAAACCTTTCCGATGAAAAATATATCAGCCGCATTGGCGCGGTGATCGCCCCCAATAAGGTCGGTGCGAGCACCCTGGCGGCGATGAGCGTGCCACAAAATCGCTTGGAAGAGGTGGCCGAGTATGTGTCGTCTTTCGAGGAGGTGAACCACAATTATGAGCGTGAACACGACATCAATTTGTGGTTTGTGGTGGCCACCGACAGTCTCATGCATTAGGGCACGGTGTTGGGCCAAATCGAAGCCAAAACCGCGATCCCGGTGATGAATTTGCCGATCATCGAAGATTACCACTTGGATTTGGGTTTCAAATTAAAATGGGCATGATGGACATCGACAACGAAGATTTAGCCCTGGTCGAAACCATTTGCGGTGGTTTGCCTTTGGACCCGCGCCCCTATCACGTTTTAGGTGAACGAATCGGATTGTCCGAGGATGATGTGATCAAGCGCCTGCAAAATATGATCGAGAGCGGTGTGATCCGGCGCTTTGGCGTGATCGTTCAACATCGCCGTTTGGGCTATACCGCCAACGGCATGTCGGTGTGGAACATTCCGGATGAACGTGTGCGCGAGATTGGTGAACGTATGGGCCATTTCCCCTATGTGACCCTGTGTTACCACCGTCCGCGCAATTTACCCGAATGGCCTTACAACCTGTTTGCCATGGTGCATGGGTCTGACCGCGACACGGTGCAGGCCCAAGTTAATGAATTGGCCAACGAGCTGGAGCTGCTCGACGTCGAACATGACGTTTTGTTCTCACGGCGCCAATTTAAACAGTGCGGTGCGCGCTATGGCAATAAGAGGAGAGGCGTCCATGAACAATGTAAATTCGATTGAACTCGATCAAACAGATCGAACCATCATCAACGTCTTGCAAGGCGGTTTCCCGATTTGTGCCCATCCTTATGCCCAGGTGGCCAAAGACCTGGGACTTGAGGAAGATGACTTGATCGCCCGATTGCAGCGTTTGAAAGAGTGCGGAGCGCTGAGCCGTTTTGGTCCTATGTATCATGCCGAACGCCTTGGCGGTGGACTGACCTTGGCGGCCATGAAAGTGGCCGAAGATGACTTTGAAAGGGTCAATGAGATCGTCAATGCATTCCCCGAGGTGGCCCACAACTATGCCCGCGACCATGAATTCAGCATGTGGTTTGTGCTGGCCACAGAAACGCCGCAACGGATTCAAGAAACATTGGCTGAAATCGAAACCGCCACCGGAATCAAAGTTTACGACATGCCGAAGTCGGAAGAATTTTTCATTGGCTTGAGGTTGGAGCTATGAACCCGATTGATGACATCGACCGCGCCATCATTGCCGCCACGCAAGGTGGTCTGCCGCTGACCTCATCCCCCTATGAAGAGGTCGCCAACGAGATTGGCGTGAGCGGCGATGAAGTGATGCAGCGTATGCAGCGCATGTTGGAAAACGGCATCATCCGGCGTATCGGTGCGGTGCCCAATCATTATGCCTTGGGCTTTCGCGGTAACGGTATGACGGTGTGGGATGTGGATGACAAACGTGCCCAGGAAATAGGCCGCCAGATCGGACAATTGGATTTTGTCAGTCATGCCTATCTGCGTCCGCGTCATGCTCCGGAATGGACGTACAATCTGTTTGCCATGGCCCATGGCCGTGATCGCGCCGAAGTGTATGCCAAGGCTGATATAATCCGCGCCCTATTGGGGGAAGACTGTCGCAGTGGAGACATCTTGTTTTCCACCCGTATCCTCAAAAAAACCGGCCTGCGGCTGGTGTCGTGAGGGAGAGAATTTATGTTTCGCATCACCCGTTTTCTCGAAGAAATCAACAGCCCCACCGTCGTCGGTCCACGTCGTAATCCGCCCGGACCGGTGGTCATTTGGAATTTGACCTGGCGTTGCAATTTGACCTGCAAACATTGTTACGCGTTGGCCGTGGACAAGGCGTTTCCCGGTGAGTTGAGTACGCTTGAGGCGTATGATGTGCTTGATCAGCTTAAAGCCGCGCGCGTACCGGCATTGATTTTGTCGGGAGGTGAGCCATTGCTGCGCACCGACATTCATGACATTGCCGCACGCGCAAAATCGATGGGTTTTTACACCGCGCTGTCGACCAACGGCACGCTGATCGGTGAAGACGACATGCAAGCCATCGAAGACATCGGTTATGACTACATCGGTATTTCCATTGATGGCATGCGTGAAACTCACGATAAGTTCCGCCGCCTCGAAGGCGCGTTTGAGGCCTCGATGAAGGCCATCAAGCTGTGCGTCGAACGTGATCTCAAGGTCGGCTTGCGCTTCACCATGACCCAGGACAATGCAGCGGAATTGGATCAAGTGATGGATCTGCTCGACCAGGATAATATCGAGCGGTTTTATTTCTCGCACCTCAATTATGCCGGGCGGGGCAATCACAATCGCCGCGATGATGCTTTTTTTGCCACGACCCGCGAAGCGATGGTGAAGGTGTTTGAGCGCTGCTGGGGTTATTTGCAATCGGGTGAGAAAAAAGAATTTGTCACCGGCAACAACGATGCCGATGGCGTGTTCATGCTGAAATGGGTGGAGCAAAACTTCCCCGAACATGCCCAACACATACGTGCCAAGTTGGTGCAGTGGGGCGGCAATGCGTCGGGCGTCAACGTCGCCAACATCGACAACGTCGGTGAAGTGCACCCCGATACCATGTGGTGGCATTATGGCCTGGGCAATGTCAAAGAACGCCCGTTCGGTGACATCTGGTCCGATACGTCCGACCCGTTGATGGCCGGGCTGAAGGCCCATCCGCGCAAAGTTGGTGGCCGCTGTGCACCGTGTGAACATTTTGATATTTGCGGCGGCAACACCCGGGTGCGCGCCCAGCAAGTGACCGGTGATGCCTGGGCCGAAGATCCGGGCTGTTATCTCAATGATAGCGAAATCGGCCTCGAAGAAGGGGCGATGGAACGCGTCGAGGTGACCTCATATTCTAAATCTAGGGCAGTGGGCCAGGGCAAGGGAATGGCATGATGATCAAGAAGACATATACCCTTCTCGCGCTTGGTTTGCTTTGGTCCGGTACGGCATCGGCTGAAGTGTCTAGTGAAACCAAGGCGCTTTACAAACAGCACTGTTCCGAATGCCACGGTGCGTCGCGCCTGGGCGGTTTGGGTCCGGCGTTGTTGCCCGGCAACCTCAAACGCTTGCGCAATAAAAATGCCGTTAAGATCATCACCTCGGGCCGTGTGGCGACTCAGATGCAGGGCTTTGGCGAGGTCTTAAGTGCCGAACAAATCGCCGGTTTGGCAGCCTATATCTATCAACCGCCTGCCGAGGTGCCGGTGTGGGGTATGGCGCAAACCCTCGCCAGTCCTGTCTCGCACACGCCGTTATCAGACCTTCCGGACAAGCCCTTGCATAAGGCCGATCCGCTCAATTTGTTTACGGTGGTGGAAGCGGGCGATCATCATGTGACCATCTTGGATGGCGATAAGATGGAACCGTTGTGGCGGTTCCCATCGCGTTTTTCATTGCATGGTGGGGCCAAGTATTCACCCGACGGACGCTTTATGTATTTGGGTTCGCGTGATGGCTGGGTCAGTAAATATGATTTGCACAGTTTCCAAATTGTGGCTGAGGTCCGTGCCGGGATCAATACCCGCAACATCGCGGTGTCGGGTGATGGTCGCTACATCATGGTGGCCAATTATTTGCCGCACACGTTGACCTTGTTGGATGCCAGTGACCTCAAACCCATTAAGGTGTTTGAGGTGATGTCCAAGGATGGCAAAACTTCGTCGCGGGTCAGCGCGGTTTATGCCGCACCGCCACGCAACAGTTTTGTTGTGGCCTTGAAAGACATCCCGGAAATTTGGGAAATTGATTATTCCGACGATCCGCGTCCGGTGGCCAATGGTTTCATCCACAATTGGCGAACCGGCCAAGAAGAGGGTGATATTGATTTTAATTTGTTCCCGGTGCGCCGGGTGATGCTCAAAGAATTTCTTGATGATTTCTTTTTTGACCAAACTTATGAACATGTGGTCGGTGCATCGCGTGATGGTAAATCCGGCCAGGTGGTCAACCTGGATGTCGGGCGCAAAATTGCCACCATCGATTTGGCGGGCATGCCGCATCTTGGATCCGGCATCACCTTTGAATATCAAGGCCGCCCGGTGTTGGCGACCCCGCATTTGAAAGAAGCGGCGGTCAGTGTCATCGATATGGAAAACTGGCAGACCATCAAGAAAATCAAAACGTTGGGGCCGGGCTTTTTCATGCGCAGCCACGACAACACACCCTATGCCTGGGTCGATGTTTTTTTTGGCCCCGATAAGGATGCGTTGCACGTGATCGATAAACGCACCCTGGAAATCGTCAAAACCATTCGCCCGGAACCGGGTAAGATCGGCGCCCATGTCGAATTTGATCGTTATGGCAAATATGCCTTGGTCAGCGTGTGGGATATGGATGGTGCGTTGGTGGTCTATGACGCCGCAACCTTGGAAGAGGTCAAACGCATCCCCATGAAAAAACCGGTTGGTAAATACAACGTTTATAACAAAATTACACATTCAGCAGGCACAAGCCATTAAGAGGAGCTAATTATGAGCAAACTCATTGTCATACGCACCATCGTGTTGAGCTTTTTAAGCTTAGGGATTTGGGGGGCAGGTACGGTTCTGGCGGGCGAAGCAAGCTTTAGCTGTCCCGATCTGTCAGCGGCCGAACAAGTTGGCTCATGCCCCAGCGATAAAGAATTAAAGGAAGGCTACGACGCCACCTGTCCTTCGGCGATGGCTCGACGCAATGAATGCAAACCCTTTGCGGCCTATGCCAAATCCAAGGGCAAATCTTTGTGGGCGGCCAAAGCGGGTGATGAAGAATTTTTGTCCTACGTGCAATGCGGTATATCCCCCGAAACCGTGCGGGGCTCAAAAGTGCAAAGCGTCGATGTCAAATGCGACTTTAATTCGGGGCGTTGCGAAGCCGTGTGCGGTTATGAAAACGACTTCAATTTAAAACTGCGCATCAAAGGGTCCTGTCGCACCGCCACCGCTGCCAAGATCGACTGCAAGGACGATCCTTCAGCGTGTACTGTGACGTGTGAGACCATTGAATAAGTTATGATTTCAGCAGCGCTATGACACCTTGGCCAGCCACACGACCGGTGGCAAAACAGGCGCTGAGCAAATAACCGCCGGTGGGGGCTTCCCAATCGAGCATCTCACCGGCGCAAAATACACCGGGCAGGGCGTTCAGCATAAAGGTGTCGTCAAGCTCATCAAGCTTCACCCCACCGGCAGAACTGATGGCCTCGCTCAGCGGGCGTGGCCGCACCACGGTCATGGGCAGGGCCTTGATGCTGGCGGCCAAAAGCAAGGGGTTGGTGAAAACCTCTTTGTCCAAGACCTCATGCAGCAGGGCCGCTTTTACGCCGCTTATTTTGGTTTTGTTCTTCAAATGCGTGGCCATGGATTTTTTGCCGCGCGGCTGTTCAAGGGCCTTGCTCAGCTGGTCGGTGGTTTTTTCTGGGCTGAGGTCGATGTACATCACCGCTTTGCCATCGGCCTCGATGGCGTCGCGCAAGGGGGCTGACAAGTTGTAGATCGGCCCGCTTTCCAGGCCGTCCATGCTCACCACCACATCGCCGCGGGCCTTGTGGCCGCGAAAATTCAGCTGCACGCCTTTCAGGGGTTCACCGGCAAACTTATTTTTGATGTGCTCGCTCCAATCGACATCAAAGCCACAGTTGGCGGGGCGCAGCGGGGCAAGATCGATGCCTTTGCCTTGCAAAGCCACAACCCATGATCCGTCGGAGCCCAACTTGGGCCAGCTGCCCCCGCCCAGGCCTAAGATGGTCGCCCGGGCCGTGACCGTGGTTTCACCGTCGGGGGTGGAAAAACGCAGCGCATCGTCGGCCCAACCACTCCATTTGTGACGCACATGGATGATCACGCCTTTTTGACGCAACCGCCGCAGCCAGGCGCGCAGCAGTGGTGCGGCCTTGAAATCCTTGGGAAATATCCGTCCGGTGGTGCCGACAAAGGTTTTGATGCCCAAATCATGGGCCCAGCCTTGAATATCTTTGGGGCCAAAGGCCGTGAGGCTTGATTCTAAGCGCTCCTGAGCGGCGCCAAAACGGCCCATAAACTCTTGAAAATCCTCATTATGGGTCAGATTTAGACCACTTTTCCCTGCCATCAGGAATTTGCGCCCCAAAGACGGCATAGCGTCATAGATGTGAACGTCAAGGCCTTGATCTGACAGCATTTCTGCCGCCATTAGGCCCGCGGGGCCGCCGCCAATGATGGCAACGTCAACAGTGGGGGGTGAAGCTTTCATAGCGCAGATGTAACACGCATTTGAATGGACGCAAACGAGCTCTACGCGTAAAGTCCGCCGCGAAATGACAAAACGTAAAAAACAAAGCAGCTCCGGCGAGCTTTTTTCTCATCGTCCCTATTGGCCCCACAGGTTCGGCACCGCGCCGTTCCTGCCCATGTCACGTGACGAAATGGATTTGCTCGGCTGGGACAGTTGCGACATCATCATCGTCACCGGCGACGCCTATATCGACCATCCCAGTTTTGGCATGGCGATCATCGGCCGCTTGTTGGAAGCCCATGGCTTTCGCGTCGGCATCATCTCCCAACCCGATTGGTCAAGCGCCGATGCGTTTAAAACCCTGGGACCACCCAACCTGTTTTGGGGTGTGACCGCGGGCAACATGGATTCCATGGTCAGCCGCTATACGGCGGACCGAAAAATTCGCCATAACGACAGCTACACCCCCGATGATGCAGGCGGCAAACGCCCGGATCGCTCCGTGGTGGTTTATGCCCAACGGTGCCGCGAAGCCTATAAAGGCGTTCCGGTGGTGATTGGCGGCATCGAAGCATCGCTTAGGCGCATCGCGCATTATGATTATTGGTCGGATAAGGTGCGCCGCTCGGTGCTGCCCGACTCAAAAGCAGACATTTTGGTTTACGGTAACGCCGAACGCGCCATCGTCGACATCGCCCATCGCACGGCGGCGGGTGAAAACCCCAAAGACATGCACGACATTCGCGGCACCGCCCACATGTGCGATGGCGCACCGGACGACTTCACCGTCCTGGATATGTCCGAGCTAGACCTCGAACATGGTCCCGGAAAAACCGACATGGACAAAACCGTGGTCTGCATGCCGAGCTTCGAAGACATCAGCACGGATCCGGTTTTGTACGCCCAGGCGTCGCGCATCCTGCATCAAGAAAGCAACGCCGGAAATGCCCGCGCCTTGATCCAACGTCATGGCAATCGTGATGTGTGGCTGACGCCGCCGCCGATCCCTTTGAGCACTCCGGAAATGGATGGCGTGTTTGGCCTGCCGTATGCCCGTGCGCCGCACCCCAGTTATGGTGGTGCGCGCATCCCGGCGTGGGAAATGATCCGTTTTTCGATCAACATCATGCGCGGCTGTTTCGGCGGCTGTTCGTTTTGTTCAATCACCGAGCACG
>JAESUA010000345.1 GCA_016763255.1 Magnetovibrio sp.
ATCCATCGGGCAAGGACGAAAGCCGTAAAATGCTGACCGAAGACGGCATCCAGGCCAATATGGACGGCATCAAGCAGGTCTTTGCAAAGTTTTTGAAATTTGCCCCAGAAGGAGAAGAAGGGGGCCCCACCGATGCGGTGATGGTCAACAACGCCGATTGGCTCAAAACCCTCAACTACATCGAATTTTTGCGTGATTTTGGTCCGCATTTCACCATCAACCGGATGCTGGGCTTTGATTCAGTCAAGCTACGCCTGGACCGTGAACAACCGCTGACCTTGCTCGAATTCAACTACATGACCCTCCAGGCTTATGATTTTTTGGAGCTCAACCGGCGCACTGGCTGCACGCTGCAAATGGGTGGGTCCGACCAATGGGGCAACATCATCAACGGTGTTGAGCTCACCCGGCGCGTTGATGGCAAGCAGGCCTTCGGCCTAACCACGCCATTGCTGACCACCTCTTCGGGTGCCAAAATGGGTAAAACCGCTGCGGGTGCGGTGTGGCTCAACGCCGAACAGCTTTCGCCTTACGACTACTGGCAATACTGGCGCAACACCGAAGACGCCGACGTCGGACGTTTTTTGCGCCTCTTCACCGAACTGCCCATCGCTGAGATCGAACGCCTGGAAAAACTCGAAGGCCAAGACATCAACGATGCTAAGAAAATCTTGGCCGACGAAGCCACGCGCATGTGCCATGGTGAGGGCGCCGCGAAAACCGCCCATGCCACCGCCCAAAAAACCTTTGAACAAGGTCAGTTGGGCGACGATCTGCCGACCATCGATGTACCAAAATCTGAACTGGACACTGGCATTGCGGCCTTTGCCACCCTGGTGAAAGTCGGATTTTGCTCGTCCAACGGCGAAGCGCGCCGCTTGGTCAAAGGCGGCGGTGCGCGCATCAACGATGTGCAGGTGAAGGATGAAAACCAGCCGGTCACCAGCGCTGACCTCAATGAGCAAGGTGTGCTGAAGGTCTCCGCCGGCAAAAAACGCCACGCTCTAATCCGTGCAATTTAATCGAATTTAGCGCGTTGGCGCGGGCGTCACCGGTTCCACCGGTGCCGCGCGGGGCGGCGGGGGAACGGAGCTGTCCTCACGGCTTGGTTTTTTCTGATCCGCCCCGGTGAAAATGCCGCGCAACACGCCCGGTGCCAAAACGCTGAGCGGATTAACTTTGATTTCCACATTGTCCTGGCGGCCCTTCATGGTGTAGGTGGCGGCAAACAGACCACCACCTTTTTCCCGGCCGGTGAACAGCTCACCGATGATCGGCAGCTTGCCCAGCAATGCGTTGATGGCATAGGCCGGAACCACGGTGCCCTTCATGTCCATGACCTTGTGGTCCATGTCCACGCTGCCAGACATCGTCACCCCGATGGTCGGCCCCGAAGCCCGAGAGTCGGTGAGTTCCAGCACGCCGCCGTGCAATTTGAACGGGGCTTCGAATATATCAAAATTAAGGCCCTCGCCCTGAAGTGCATCCAAAACCCCGGTGAGCGACATAATGCCGATCAGCTTGGCGAACGCGGGGGCATCGATCATGGCGTAGTCCGTGACCTTAACCACCCCTTCCAACGGGGCATCTTTGTCGGGCGTGGTATAAGCCGCCTTCAGCTCGAACGCCCCGCCAAGGATATTGTCGTATAGATCAAGCGTACTCAGCGCCGCACCGGCATTGTCGGATTCGATCGACAAATAACGCAGCCCGTCTTTGTCTGTATCCAACAACAATTCGATACTTCCGGTTTCCCCGACCACACCTGAAATATCAATTTTGCGCCAGCCCCCCTGGCGTCGATAAAGGGTGCCGATCAAATCCGTCATCGCCCTGTCTTTACCAATCAGCAAAGAACGGATGTCCACGGCGACGTTGAGCATCAGGTCTTCGTCTTCCACCTTGGTGCGCGGCTCAACATCGCGAATGCCCAGCATTTCATCCCACAACAAACTGGCATCAAGACGTTCACCGCGCAGCACCAGTTCCCAGGCACCGTCATCTAAGGGCGTCAGCGAACCGGCCACGTCGGTTTTGCCCGATCGCATGGTCGCAAGGTCAATGCGTTGCAGCCGACCACCGGCCAAAAATGAGGCAGAGCCCGTGATGTCCATGTCCGGTGCCGTCACCTCGAACTTCGGGATATCCGTCGGCACACCATCGACAAGGCGCAACTCCAACACCGCCGTTCCCGGCACCCCTACAGGCTTGGCCCACCCCAATTCCGGTGCAGCCAAGTTGATGTTGGCAAGATCAATACGCGCCGACAAAGATTGTCGACCATCCCCCAGCACCGTGTAATTCACATTGGCTTGGGCACCACCGTGCATGTAGCGCGCAAGAATGTCCGGCACTTCGATGCCCAATGCGCCAAGATTGAGAACTTCCTGGATGGTACCGGAGATTTCATAGCGATCCCTAAACAACGCCGCAGGGCGAAAATCATGGTTCCAGTTCAGCTCCACCGGCACCCCGCCCAAGATCGCATTTCCCGTAAGTTCCAAGGCGTCATTTGTCACCGCCAGCTCAAGATCGCCGTCGATCAAATCGCGCTGGAACAACGCACCCTTGACGGTGGTACCACTCAGCCGGGCATCGGCCTTGGCCCGCACATCGGCCGCCAGCAAATCTGCCTTAAGCGGCAGCTGTAAATTAATGTGTGCCACCACCGTGCCCTGGGCGTTTTCCGGCTTGATGCCCAATTCGGACGCAAAACCCAGCGGCTGATGATCAATCAGTTCCAAGGCCGAGGTCACCGGACCCAGTATATCGAGGGAGATTTCAGCCTCGGGAAAATCATTTTGCAGGTTCACCAAAGTGATGGTGCCGCCCATGATTTTCAGGCCTTTATAGCCATCACCCTCGTCAATCGTGATATCGAAACGCTTTTGCGTAAAGGTCGCGCGCGCGGAGGCGTTTGTCACCGCAGGCATGGTGGAAATGTAGTCCACCGTCACCCCATGGCCTTCAATACCCCCGGCCAAGGAAACCAGTTGCGTTGTCCCATTTGCCCCTGGACGCAAAGTCACGCTGAGCGAAGCCTGATCGGCAATGCCCTGCGTAAGGCTGTCCAGCACCCAGGCCCGCGCATCAGCGCCAAGTGATTTTGGCCAATACTGGCCCAAATCATCAAACGCCACGTCGCTGACCGAGCCGGTAAAATCAACGCTCAGCCCAGAACTTTTTTGCCCCGCAACCAATCCAGAAACCGTGGCATTGATGTGTGCAACCGGGCCAAGTTTTCTTTCCGGGCGCACGCTGGCCAATGTCACCTGCATGTCTTTGATGTTCAAAAGCCCCGATTGCGCGCCATAACTCATCACCGCCTTGATCGAGTGCAGCGCCATATCGTGGTTCATTGGTGCTGGCAGATAAACACTTTCGCCCGGTGCCAAGACCACGTCCAACGTCGACAGGTCGAGCTTTTGCGTGGCCCCTTCGTATTGGCCGCTGACCCTCAATTCATTGACACCAATGCGTTGGGCCCAGTCCAAGGCATTAATTTTTGCCGCCATCAGCACCGGCAACGCTATATAACCCTTGGTGCCGGTGAGATCAAAACCAACCCCTTCGACGCGACCGTTTTGTTCCATGCTCATGGTTATGGTGCCGGACATCGGAAGGTCCAGGGTGCTCAAGACATCGATTTGTTGCGACAAGGCGACAAAGTCGGCCGGAATGACACCGTCAAAGCTTAAGCCCAACTCGATGCGCTTGCTGGTCCCCGAATAGGAACCCATCACGGAAATTGCCGCAACCTTTTCACCGACCTTAAGGTCGAGGTCCAATTCGGCTTCCAATCCAGCTGGTGTACGAATGAATTCGGCGTCGGCCTTTGGTGCATGCCAAACCGTGCCGAAGGCCTTGTCTTCGTAGGTCACGTTGCCGCCAATGATGGCGATGCGTTTCAGATAACTCATCGCATAGCTGGGGTCTGGGTCTTGAAGCATCAGCAAGATCATCGAAGAGGCAAAGTCGCCGGTGCCCTCACCGCCGCCTTCAAAACCCAAAGCAAAACTGCCATCTGCATGGCGCACGATGTTAAAGCTCGGTCCGAAAAATTCGACCGAACGTGGGGCCACCGCGCCCTTCATTAAGGCCTCGGCACTGAGCGAGATTGAAACCTCAGGCACGGTGGCGATGACTTCGCCGTTCGCCAATGAGGTACGCAGGTTGATGATGCGTATATCAAGGGTGCGTTCCCACCCGGCCCAGGTGAGGATGGTATCGTCAACCGCCAACTTAACCGCGCCCTGGTGGACCTCGGCCAGGGCGTTTTCAATATAGGGTGTCAAAAAGCTAATCGACACCGGGCCCGATGCCAAACGCCAGGCAACCAAAAGTAATGCCACCAACAGGCCCACGCCGAGCCCACCGATAATCTGAATAATGCCTCTGATGGTGTGTTTGACCAGTGGACTTTTCCCTCTGCCTCAAGGCATGCTGCTAACTTAAGATTACGCCAACAGATTTAAGAATTGTAAACCATGCAGCTTTTTCATTTCGATCCCCAAAATCTCCCCGCCCCAGCCGATGAGGACCGTATCCAAACGGCGTGGGAGCGCTTTGAAGAAGCCGCCAAAAAAACCACAGACAGCGATCCAAATGGCGCGCACGACCTCATGCCTTTCATCGCCACCCTCAAATCCGACCCGGCGGGTGCAAAACTCGCCGCTGCCGTATTCGGGAACTCACCGTTTCTTACCGCATGCTGGCTTAATGATCCACTGTTCACCAAGGACTTATTACTACTCGGTCCAACGGCTGTGCGCGACCAAATACTCAGCGCCACGCACGATGGCAGCCAAGGACTGGACGAAGCCCAACTTAAGACCCATTTGCGCACCCAAAAGAAACGCATAGCCCTGACCACGGCAGTGGCAGACATCACCGGGTGTTGGGGACTGTTTGAGGTCACCGGTGCGCTGTCTGATTTTGCCGATGCGGCCAC
>JAESUA010000026.1 GCA_016763255.1 Magnetovibrio sp.
TGTTGAGCGCCGCGCCCTTGCGCAGGTTGTCGGACACACACCACAAGTTCAGACCGTTTTCAACCGTCGGGTCCTTGCGAATGCGCGACACGAACACCGCGTCTTCACCGGCACATTCAGCCGGGGTGACGTAGCCTTCGTCTTCACGATGATCAACCACGGCAACCCCAGGGGCTTCGCGCAACACGTCGCGGGCCTCATTCTCATCGATGGGGTTTTCGAATTCTATGTTGATCATTTCGGCATGGCCGATGAACACCGGAACGCGCACGCATGAAGCACACACCTCAATCGAAGGGTCCAAGATTTTTTTGGTCTCGACCACCATTTTCCACTCTTCCTTGGTGGTGCCGTCATCCATGAACTTGTCGATGTGCGGAATGACGTTGAACGCGATCTGCTTGGTGAAAATTTCGCGGTTTTGCTCCGTGGTTTGGTTCATGTAGACGCCACGGGTCTGGTTGAACAGCTCGTCCATGGCCGACTTGCCGCCACCCGATACCGACTGATAAGTCGCCACCACCACGCGTTTGATCTTGGCCATATCGTGCAGCGGCTTCAACGCCACCAGCATCTGGATGGTCGAGCAGTTGGGGTTGGCGATGATGCCTTTTTTGGTATAACCGGCAATCGCTTCGGGGTTCACCTCGGGGATCACCAACGGAACATCCGGGTCCATGCGAAAGTGCGAGGTGTTGTCGACCACCACTGCACCGGCTTCGACTGCGATGGGGCTAAATTTAGCCGAAACCGACGCGCCGGGGCTCGACAGCACGATGTCGGTACCGGTGAAATCAAAGGTTTCCAGATCTTGAACAATCAAGCGTTCGTCGTCGCCATATGCGACTTCTTTGCCGGCCGAACGATGGCTCGCCAACGCGACCACTTCATCGGCGGGAAACTCACGTTCCACCATCGTCTGCATCATCTCGCGTCCGACGTTACCGGTGGCGCCGATGATCGCAACTTTATAACCCATTATCTTTCATCTCCTTAATAGGGCCCGCATTCCGGAGCCCATAAAACCAAGGCCCGCGGAGCTGTCCGCGGGCCTGGTTGCATTCAAAGCAAAACCAAAAGCCCGCTAACAGCGAGTGGTGGTTTTATTTGTCGTGGTTTTTGCAAAGCATCGCGCGCCGAAGGCCCAGCGGGCCTCAGCGGAACACAGATCACATTTTGCCAAATCTTGGCGCATGTCGCGTCCTCGTTACAATCTGCGCTTTTCTTAGCGTTTTAAGGGCAAAAAAGCAAGAACGGTTTTCAAGGTTCCACTTCTTAAACTCTAAAAAAACGCCAGGTCACGAAGACCCGGCGTTTTTCAATTCGAGAAGACGATGAAAGCTTAGTTGAGCTTTTCCAACTCTTCGATCAAGGCGTCACCCATGCCGGAGGTAGAGACCTCGGTCATGCCTTCGGACATGATGTCGGCGGTGCGCAGGCCGCGGGCCAAGACGCTTTCCACCGCATTGTCGAGCATATCGGCATCGTCGATCATGTCGAAGCTGTAGCGCAGCATCATCGAATGCGACAAGATGGTTGCCAACGGGTTGGCCTTGCCTTGACCTGCAATGTCCGGGGCCGAACCGTGGACCGGTTCGTACATGGCAGGGATTTTGCCGGTTTTTGGGTCTTTGGTGCCCAAGGAGGCCGACGGCAACATGCCCAGCGAGCCGGTTAACATGGCGGCGCAATCCGAAAGCAGATCGCCGAACAAGTTGTCGGTGACGATGACATCGAACTGAGACGGCCAACGCACCAACTGCATGGCGCAGTTGTCGGCGTACATGTTTTCCAATTGAACGTCAGCGTAATCGGCATCGTGCACTTCTTTGACGATCTTGCGCCAGAACACGCCGGATTCCATGACGTTGGCTTTTTCGACGCTGGTGACTTTGTTGTTACGCTTTTTCGCCAGCTCGAACGCCACCCGGGCAACACGGTCGATTTCGTGTTCGCTGTAAACTTGCGTATCAAAGCCATACCGCACGCCGTCACGCAATTCTTCGCCACGGGGTTCGCCAAAATACACCCCGGCGGTCAATTCACGCAGGATCATGATGTCCAGGCCGCGCACCAATTCAGGTTTGAGTGATGAGCTGTCGATCAGCGCATCAAATACCATCGCCGGACGCAAGTTGGCAAACAAATCCATTTCTTTGCGCAAACGAAGCAGACCAGCTTCGGGACGGTGTTCGCGGGCCACATCATCCCATTTTGGACCACCCACAGCACCCAACAAAACCGCGTCGGCGGCGTGGGCCTTGTCCATGGTTTCGTCGGTAATAGAACAGCCATGGGCGTCATAACAAGACCCACCCACCAAATCATCTTCGACCTTAAAGCCGGTATCGCGCTTGTCATTGGACCAGTCGATGATTTTTTTGACTTCGCCCATGACTTCCGGGCCGATGCCGTCGCCGGCCAACATGAGAAGGTTTTTGGTGTTGGACACTGTATCTTTTCCTTAAACAAATGAGGGCGGCCCCGTTATGGGACCGCCCTGAAATCATGTGGTGCTGATTAGCAGTAGAGCCAGGGCTGACTGGCTTTACCTTTGTCTTCAAAATCTTGAATTTTTGCGGTTTTTTGCTGGGTCAGGCCGATATCATCGAGGCCTTCCAGCAGGCAATGCTTGCGAAACGAATCGATCTCAAACTTAACTTTCCCGCCGTCCGGTCCGGTGATGGTCTGGCTTTCCAGATCCACCGTCAAGGTGGCGTTGGCGCCGCGTTCGGCATCGTCCATCAACTTGGCCAGGGTGTCTGCATCGACCTGGATCGGCAGCATGGCGTTCTTAAAGCAGTTGTTGTAAAAAATATCGGCAAAGCTGGTGGAGATGATCACCTTGATGCCAAAATCGTTCAAGGCCCACGGGGCGTGTTCGCGTGATGATCCGCAGCCAAAATTATCACCGGCGACGATGATCACGGCCTTGCGATAAGCGTCTTTGTTGAGCACGAATTCGGGATTTTCCGAACCGTCGTCGAGAAAGCGCATTTCGTCGAACAAGTTTGCCCCCAAGCCTTCGCGCTTGATGGTCTTCAAGAACTGCTTGGGAA
>JAESUA010000346.1 GCA_016763255.1 Magnetovibrio sp.
AAAAGGCCTTGGTCGCCATATGGCAGGCCCAAATTTTGTGCGCGCCAATTGGCCAGGATCGTGACCCGGTTGGAGCCGCTCGAGTCGTCATCAAAGGCCAAGCGAAAATAGGCTGCCCGTTCCGTGCTGCGGTGAGCGCTCATGAATTTTCCGATGTGTAGGTCCCAATCGGGTGGCAGTTGTGTATCGGCATGGAGAAACAACATCCAGGGGCCGCGGGCGGTTTGAGCGCCGAGGGCCAATTGCTGTCCCCGTCCGGCCGGGCTGGTGATCACTGTGGCCTGGAAACCCCGCGCCACGTGCAGTGTTTGGTCTTGTGACCCACCATCGACGACCAGCACCTCAACATCTTCCCAGGCATAGGCCTGCACCCTGTTGAGGGTCTTTTTGAGTATATTTTCAGCATTCAGGGTGGGGATGATGATGGTCAACATAGGCCGAGATTAGCACGCCTTGGAGGGATGCCTAGCTGATTTGATGTTCTTGTAATGTTCTCAATGATGCGGTATGCTGGGACCATGGTCGATGAGTTGCCAAATCAAGTTAAAAAGGGTCGCGGCGCGGTGTCCAACGCAGCCGGGCGGTTCGAGCCCCACGCCCGCGTGGCGGTGGATGATGGCTGGCAGTTGTCCGGCGACCAAGACGGTGTGCGAAAACTCAGGACCGAGGTTACGGTGGAGCGTGTTAAATCCGCGCTGACCCGCAATACGTCGCCAGATATCGCGTTCGATCGCTCCCTCAACCCCTATCGTGGCTGTGAACACGGTTGCGTCTATTGTTACGCGCGGCCCACTCACGCCTACATGAACCTATCGCCGGGGATCGATTTTGAAAGCAAGTTGTTCGCCAAGACCAACATGGCCAAGGTGTTGGAGGCCCAACTGCGCAAGCCAAACTATGAACCGGCCACGGTGTTGATTGGTGCCAATACCGACCCGTATCAACCGATTGAACGTGATTACCGCATCACCCGTGAACTGTTGGAAGTGCTGCAGGCCTACCGACACCCCACCGTGATCATCACCAAAAATCATATGGTGACCCGTGATCTGGATGTTTTGGTGGATATGGCGCGCGATAATCTCATTGCCGTGGGCTTTTCGCTGTCCACCCTGGATGGCGACTTGGCACGCACCATGGAGCCGCGGGCCTCAACCCCGAAACGCAGGTTGCAGGCGATGAAGACCCTGTCGGACGTCGGGGTGCCGGTGACGGTGCTGGCCGCGCCGATGGTGCCGACGCTCAACGATCATGAATTGGAAGCCATACTGCAGGCCGCTCGCGATCATGGGGCCACGGTTGCCACCTATATATTGTTGCGCTTGCCGCTGGAGGTCAAAGACCTGTTTGCACAATGGCTGCAAGCCCATGCGCCGAACAAAGCCAAGCGGGTTTTGAGCCTGCTCAGCCAATCGCGAGAGGGCCAGCTTTACACAGCCCAATTTGGCAAACGCATGACCGGCACCGGTGTGCATGCCCAATTGCTCAGTCAGCGTTTTAAATTGGCGTGCAAAAATCTGGGGTTGAGACCTGCCGATCCGGCGGAGTTCCCCCTGAATTCAGAGGCCTTTTTGCGCCCACCACGGGTTGGCGATCAATTAGGATTATTGATTTAGCGCTGGATTTCTGCGATTTTGCACCCAAATACTCTTATGAATCGGGGCGAATTGGGGCGTAGACACCTAATGTTACTTGAAGTTCGTAAGTTGGTGTTTTCCGACGACCTGTTGCAGCAGGCGTTGCTTAACCATTTTAAGATTGAAAATATTGCCGTACCCAACACACAAATACAAAAGGTTCGCTTTAGCGCCAACACGGGAAAGGCGTCGTCTATCGTTGTCGAATTTGTCACCGCCGATCCCAAAAAACCCTATGAAGTACGCTTAAACGAACAGTTCGTGCTCACCGCGATGATCATGACTTGTAAGACTTATGGTGTGCCGTTGCCGCGTGATGCCACTAAGACCCTGCAGTTGACCAAACAGGGATTGGCCATGACCGTGTCGATGAAGGTCGATACCTCCACCCCGGTGCAAAAGGCCGCCGGTTAAATCCGCTTTGCAAATCACCTTCAGCCAACGACAATGCGCTTTCGATTGATATTTAGAAGAGCGAGCAAAGTGTGCCTGATTTTTCCATAGAACTGAGCCATACCGGTGTGATTGCCGGCGTCGATGAAGCCGGGCGTGGCCCCTGGGCGGGACCGGTGGTCGCCGGGGCGGCGATCCTTGATCCGGCGACGCTGCCGCAAGATTTGATGAATGATTTGGATGATTCGAAAAAATTGAAGGCCCCAAAGCGCGAAGCGTTGCTCGCCCGGCTGCAGGAAACCGATGCTATCCTTGGCGTTGGCCTGGCCTCGGTCGAAGAAATTGACGACATTAATATTTTGCAGGCCACCATGCGGGCCATGGTCCGGGCTGTGGGTAACTTGGCTCGCGCCCCCGATTTTGCCCTTATTGATGGCAACCGAGTACCGGATGGTTTGGCGTGTCCGGCACAAGCGGTCATCAAAGGTGACGAAATCTCTTTATCTATTGCGGCGGCCTCGATTTTGGCCAAGGTTACCCGCGATCATATGATGACCAAGCTCGATCACAGATACCCGGGTTACGGGTGGGGATCAAATGCAGGATATGGCACCAAAGCCCATCAAGAGGGGCTGGCGCGCCTCGGAATCACGCCCGAGCACAGAAAAAGTTTTGCCCCCATACGCAAGATATTGAGTCAGAAAGATTCCTGAGACTCAACATATAGGTCTAGCAAAGTCTTATAAGCTATTGATTCTCTTTATTTCTTGACGGCGATTCTTCGGTCCTTCATCTTGCCTACATGAACACATCAATTTTACCGCTGAACAAGGTCCTCCTTGGGGACTGTATCGAAAATATGGAAAGCCTTCCCGAAGGCTCCATCGATATGATCTTTGCCGACCCGCCGTATAACCTCCAGTTGGGGGGCGATTTGCATCGTCCCAACAACACCAAGGTCGACGCGGTCGATGATGAATGGGACCAATTCGAAAGCTTCAAGGCTTATGACGATTTTTCCAAGCGCTGGCTGAAGGCCGCACGGCGCTTGTTGAAACCCGATGGTACCTTGTGGGTGATCGGCAGCTATCACAATATTTTCCGGGTCGGCACGGTGTTGCAGGACCTTGGGTTTTGGATGCTCAACGATGTGGTCTGGCG
>JAESUA010000347.1 GCA_016763255.1 Magnetovibrio sp.
CCTCAACCCCCAAGGTGTCGAATGCGCGCTGTCCAGCATCAAGCGCTTTGTCGGCCTGGCCAAAGCCATGGGGGTGGAGGAGTTGGAACTGGTTGCCACCGCAGCGGTGCGCGAAGCCAAAGATGGGCCCGACTTTGTTGCCGAAGTGCATGATGAAATCGACCATCACATCCAAGTGCTTAGCGGCGAAGACGAAGCCAAGTACGCCGCGCTGGGCCTGCTTATGGGGGTGCCGAAAGCCGATGGTGTGATCGGCGATTTGGGGGGGGGCTCGCTTGATATGGTGGGCCTGGAAAATGGCACCTTTGGTGAATCTGCGACCTTTGCGCTGGGTCACTTGCGCCTGGCCGAGGCGTCACAAGGCAACCCCGAACGGGCCCGCGTCATTGTCGATGAAGTGATGTCGAAGCTGAAATGGCTTAAGGGCGTGGAGGGCCGCACGGTCTATGCTGCCGGTGGGTCATGGCGGGCCCTAGCGCGCATCTTGATCGATCAAACATCGCATCCGCTGCACGTGGTCGACAATTTCACCATCAACACCGCGACGGCGCTCAATATCTTGCACCTGATCAGTGGTGCGGGGCGGCATTCGTTGGACCTCATTCCCGGGGTTCCCAAAAAACGCATCGACACCTTGCCGTTTGCGGCCGCCGCGCTCGAAGGCATGCTTAAGGCGGCCAAGCCATCGCGGTTGCAGTTCACCGGCTTTGGCATGCGCGAAGGGGTGTTGCTGTCGTGCCTGCCGGCTGAGATGCGCCACCAAGACCCGTTGCTCAGCGCGTGCAAAACCATGTCCGAACGCACCGGTCGTTTTTCGGTTAAGGGCCGTGAAATGCTGCACTGGATGGGGCCCATCTTTCCTGATGAAACACCAGCCGAGCAACGCCTGCGCTACGCCGCGTGTTTGATGAGCGACATCGGTTGGAACGAACACCCGGATTATCGCGCCGAACATTCGTTCATCCGCGTGTTGCGCATACCCTACGCCGGGCTCACCCATGCCGATCGGGCGTTGTTGGCGGCGACCGTTTACGTGCGCCAAAACGGTGACCTTGGTGATCCACTGATCCGCCCGATTTTGGGGCTGTTGGATGTTGGCCAATTGTCGTGGATCAAGGTCACCGGCTTGGCCATGCGCCTCGGCCGCACCATCTCGGGCAGTGCCCCGGGCGTGCTGCCCAAAACCGCGCTCGAGGTCGGCAAGGAAAAGCTCTGGCTGCGTGTCTCGCAAAAAGACCGCGACGCGCTGGTCAGCGAAGCTGTGGAACGACGGCTAAAAACCCTGGGGCGGGCCTTGGGCTTAAGGGTAAAGTGGGATAACCGGTGCGAACGAAGAACTTATAAAAGTTAATCAGGAACTCTCAATTTATGACTCAGCGTTCAAAATTTGAAAAATTCAAAGCCCTGCATGATCGCACAGGAACTTTTGTGATTCCCAATCCTTGGAATGCTGGTTCGGCGCGCATATTGACCGCACTGGGGTTTGAGGCATTGGCAACGACCAGTGCAGGGTATGCTTTATCCGTTGGCCGGGTTGATTCGACAGGGGCTATAACCCGCGATGAAATTCTCACAAATGCCCGTGAGATTGTCGAAGCGACTGAATTGCCCGTTTCAGCGGATTTAGAGGGTGGTTTTGGCGACACGCCGGATGCCTGTGCAAAGACCATTAAAATGGCGCTTGATATCGGATTGGTCGGTGGGTCGATCGAAGATGCAACGGGCAATCCAGACCAGCCAATATATGATATTGGCTTGGCTGTTGAACGCATCACAGCGGCTTGTGAAGTGGCGCGTGAACGCCCTTTCTTGATGACGGCACGGGCCGAAAATCACCTTTATGGAATTGATGATCTGGACGATACCATCAAACGATTGAAGGCTTTCGAAGATGCCGGTGCAGATGTTCTTTATGCACCTGGGTTGCCAAATCTAGACGCCATTCGAGCGGTTTGTGAAGCCCTTGATAAGCCGGTGAACGTTGTGATGGGCCTCAGTGGGCCGCGTTATAGCGTCGAGGAATTACAAAATGCAGGGGTGAAACGGGTCAGTGTCGGTGGCGCACTGGCGAGATCTGCGCTTGGTGCGTTCGTACGTGCAGCCGAAGAAATTCAAGAGAATGGAACCTTCAATTTTGCCGAAGAGGCCATCTCCGGTGACAGAGCCAGTGGATATATGGTCGGCGGAAGCGATAGTTAAGGCCAATCTGCATTTCTCGTGTCATGGCCATTCATGCGGTGATTTGGAGCGCAGTTTTACCGTAAAATCAGGTTTTTTTGCTCCCCTAAAATTTGTGGATGGAGTTTTTTGCCGGGGCGATTTTGCCCTGGGCAGTTTATGGCACTAAAAATTATATCTAAGTAGCTGAACTTACGCTATAATTTTATGGCCTGATTATTGCTTCGATCAGATGAACTGCATTTGTAAAATGATGCTATTGTCCTATGAATGGAGCCTTGGTATGACCGGTATTGTCACCAATATTTATACATCTCAGTATACCGACATCATCACAAGTTCGTCGCAGCAGTCAAACTCGGGTTCGTCATCGTCAAGCACGTCTTCGGTCGATGCCTTCGACAGCGCCACCACGGTAGTGCTTTCACAAGAGGCTCAAGATGCGCTCAACGACAGATCCTTTGAGGTTGTCGCCGACGATGCCCACGCCAAAATGAACAAGATTTTGTCGGACTCAAATCGGGCCTCACCGCTTGAAAACGGTATGCTTGTTGCCGATCTTTCGGTACTTGATGATCGTGAGATTTTCGCCATTTCCTCAAACGCTGGTTATGATTTTTCGACAGATGAGGTCAAGTCCGCAGGACTGGAACAGCAGCGTCGTTTTGATGCTGCGCTGGCCGGTCCAACAGCCGTTGCCCGCGTCACGGGTGAGGTAACGCAACTCTACACCGCGGCGATGCAATACCTTGATACCATGAGTGAGGAACAACAGGCCTCGGGCGAGTGGCAAAGCCAGAAGACTGCGGTGCAAAAAGCTTTGGCGCAGCTTGAGGTTGATTCAAATACCGTTCCTACAGATATCCCAGACGATCCTGTGGCCAATTATCTTGAGCGCATTGCCAACGGGGATGCTGCAAACGAGCGGGCTTTTGGTGATGTGACAAATGATGCGCGCGCCGCTCTCGACCAACAATATGCCGAAGCTGAGGCTGATGGCCAAAAGTTGAGCGATGCCATCGATTTTTCGGATTTTAGTGGGCGCTCACTTGCTGCGGTTGCACTCAATAACAATGATCAGTTCAGTGATGCCGAAGTGGGGTCGGCCAAGTCGGAAATACGCCAACGTAGCGCAAATGCGATCCGGGCTGCCTTTGGCCAGTCTCAAGGATCGGGTGGAGCAAGTGCTTTTGCCCAAAATATAATTTCGCAATATGGATCCATGTCGAACGAAGAACGTGAAGCCGCAGGGTGGACGGAAGAGTTTTATAATAAAATCGTAAGTCACTACGAAACGTCTTCAATGTTGTCGGAAATGATGTCTAATTCTTCTTCATCAAGTGGTTATTTGAGCTTGTTGAATTATTTGTAACATATTGTCAGTGTTCAATTTTATTTCACAATACTGCATAATGTAGCAGTTGATGCGGGTGCATTCAAAATCAGATTGTCCGTTGACCTCACGTTTTTTGCCCAAACACTTTAAGCAAGATTAAGCCGTCGCATAGGCGATTCTCATGTCATCAATGGCGCTGAGTTTTGTTTTTAGGTCCGACCAGTCGTCGCGATCGGCGATGGCTGACCAGATGGTTTCGACCTCATCGATCAGCATGGTGCAGGGGGCTTGTCCTTGAAAATAAGCATGGTGTGGTGTGATGTGTGGGGCGGGTTCGCAGGTGGCGAGGTCGGCGACGATTTGCGCCAAGGGCGTATCACCATAGCTGATGTGGGCGATGTCGCGGCGCACCGCTTGGCGACCGCCATAGGTATCAAAGAAGAACGTCTCAAACCCGACATCTGCTTGGTGCAGGGCTGGGAACAGGTGCAGGCCGAGTTCTAGGCGTCTGGCATCTTGTGGGGCGATCCCTAAGCGGCGGCTGAGTGCGGCATTCAGCGCGCCATTAAACGCATCATCAAACCCAGACAGGGCCAGGGACAGATCTTTTTGTTCGGCCAGTTCGGCAAAACATTCGGCCAGACGGCTGACATTCCACAGCACCGCATGGGGCTGGCGACCAAAGGCATAAAGCCCGGCATCATCAAAATAGGCGGCGGTAAAGTGCGGGTCCATGTTGGGTAAAAACCGCCATGGTCCGTAATCGAAACTTTCCCCGGTGATGTTGATGTTGTCGGTATTGAGCACCCCGTGCACGAATCCGGCGGCGGTCCAATCGGCAGCGGTGCGCGCGGTGGCATCGACCACCCGGGTCACCAGCTGTACGGCCAACTCGGCAATCGGAGCGGTGGCGTCTAGGCCGGGCAAATAATGTTTGGCAGCGTGACGCGCCAAGGCCTCAACCGCATCAAGATCGTTTGAGTAGGCGTGGCGTTGGAAACTGCCGATGCGCAGATGACCGTGGGACAAGCGCACCATCACAGCACTACGGGTGGGCGAAGGTTCATCACCGCGGCTCAAACGCTCACCGGTTTCGATGATTGAAAAGGTTTTCGAAGTGTCCACACCCAAGGCTTCGAGCATCGAGGTGGCGAGAATTTCACGCACCCCGCCTTTTAAGGTCAAGCGCCCATCGCCGCCGCGCGACCATGGCGTGCGCCCGCTGCCCTTGGTGCCAAAATCAAGCAGTCGGCCATCGCTTGGGTCGTGCATTTGGCCAAACAAAAAACCCCGGCCATCGCCCAAGTCTGGATTGTAATTGCGAAATTGATGGCCGTGATAGGCCAGGGCAATGGGCTCGGGCAGGCTTGCGTCCAAGGCTTCAAATTTGCCAAAATGGCGCACCCAGGCGGCCTCGTCCAGATCACCCAGGCCGACCTGTTCGGCCCAGCGCAAGTTTTGATAACGCACCGTGTGTTGGGGGAAATTGGCGGCAAGAACAGGTTGAAAAAAGCGCGGCCCTAAATCGAGATGTGCTGTTGAACCTTGGAAACATGATGGCGCGCGCATGGGTACCCTTGTATGTGATCAGATGTGTTGCGCGCTACATGTATGGTGCCTGCCGTCAACACTCAACCATGCTTTATTTAGGGCTTTCGCCA
>JAESUA010000348.1 GCA_016763255.1 Magnetovibrio sp.
GGGCCATTGATGAGCCTTTCCCAGGGCCAAAGGCTGTGGCACAAGTGAACACCTGAGATTCTTGTGCAGAGGTCATAAATGCGTCACGCCATCGCCCTAGTTGTTATCCTTGTATTTGCCCTTTCATCGCCCGTACAGGCGCAGGAGCAGTCCTTTAATGCGTGGCTGGGCGACTTGCGCGCCGACGCCCGTTCTAAGGGCATTTCGGCGGCCACGCTGGAGGCCGCATTGACCGGCTTAGAGCCGATCCCACGGGTGATTGAGCTGGACCGTCGCCAGCCGGAATTCACCTGGACCTTTCGCAAATACCAGGAAAAATTGGTCAACGACCAGCGCATCAAAACGGCTAAGAAAAAGCTCGCCGCCAATGCCAAGCTATTGAACGAGATCGGTAAAAAATACGGTATTCATCCGCGTTTTCTGGTGGCCTTTTGGGGCCTTGAAACGGATTTTGGACGCTTGGCCGAAGGCTATTTCCCGACCATCGCGGCGTTAGCGACCCTGGCCCACGATGGGCGGCGTTCGAAGTTTTTTCGCGCTCAGTTGCTGGCGGCGCTCAAAATCATCGACCAAGGTCATATCTCGGTTGAACGCATGAAGGGCTCGTGGGCCGGAGCCATGGGCCATTTTCAGTTCATTCCCACCACCTTTGACGCCTATGCCACCGATTATGACGGCGACGGCAAGATCGACATCTGGGGCAATCAGGCTGACGCCTATGCTTCGGCCGCCAACTTTCTCACCAAATCGGGTTGGAAAGACGATGAGATTTGGGGCCGTGAGGTGGTATTGCCGGATGGCTTTGATTTCAACTTAGCCCATATGAAGGTCAAAAAGACGTTAGCCCAGTGGCAGGCAATGGGCGTGCGCAAAGTGGGCGGGGTCAAGCTGCCCAGGGTCGATATGCAAGCCAGCATCGTGGCGCCCGCCGGTGCACAAGGCCCGGCATTTCTGATTTACGGTAATTTCCGCACCATCATGGTGTGGAATCGTTCGATCTTTTATGCCCTGGCCGTCGGGCAGTTGGCCGATCGCATGGTCGGGCGGGCCAAATTCACCACCTTGGGGCCCAAGGGGGGCAGGGGCTTAAGCCATGCCGAGGGTAAAGATTTACAGCAACGCTTGACGGATATGGGATTTGATACCGGCGGCGTGGATGGCATTGTCGGGGCGAAAAGCCGCGAAGCAATCCGAAAGTTCCAGCGTGCCGCAGGTTTGGTGCCCGATGGTCATCCCTCGATGGATATGTTTGAACGCATTCGTAAAGGCCTTTAAGCCTGTTTACGTTTGAGAAAGCACTGGCGTGTCAGACTTAAAAAATTATTCGATTCTCAACTAGAGGGTTCCATGCGCCCATTTCAATTTTTGCCAAAATTAAGCCTTATCGCGCTGACCGCTATTTTAATGGTGGGCTGCGCGGAAACGAAGTTTGTGCTGCACACCGCCAAGCGCCTTGGTGAGACCACCAAATCGCAAGGGGCCTATAAGGTTGGCAAGCCTTATCAGATTCAAGGCCAGTGGTATTATCCTGGCGAAGACATGTCCTATGACCGCACCGGAATCGCGTCGTGGTACGGCCCCAATTTTCACGGCAAACCAACCGCCAACGGCGAAGTATTTGACCAGTGGGAAGTGTCCGCCGCCCACAAAACCTTGCCGCTGCCGTCCATCGTGCGCGTCACCAACTTGGACAACGGTCGGTCCTTGGTGATTCGCATCAATGACCGCGGACCGTTTAAGCCTGGCCGGATCATCGACTTGTCGCGCCGCGCGGCGCAATTGTTGGGCTCCGAAAACGCAGGAACCGCCCAGGTGCGGGTGCAGATTTTAGCCAAAGAAAGCCGCCAAGCCAAACTCAACGCCATGTCGGGCAATCGCCAGTTGGCGTATTCGGATGCCCCGATTAAGGCCCAAAACGTGGCTTCAAAGCCGGTGACCAGCCAACCGCTGCCGGCCCCAACCTTGGCGAAGACCAGCTCAAATCTGTATGTCGAACCGGCCCCGCTCGAACCGCCTCCCCAACCCGCGCGCGTAATGCAAACAAAGATAACCGGGGCCCAGGTGGGCGATGTCTCACAAGGTGCGGTGCTGCCGATGCGCATGTTTGTGCAAGCCGGGGCTTTTTCCAATCCTTACAATGCCGAGCAGGTGAAGGCGCGCTTAGATAGCCTTGGCACTGATCTGGGCAATGTCCGCATTACGCCATTTTCCATGGGCGGAAAGGCGTTGTTTCGTGTGCGTGTCGGCCCCATCGGTGATGTCGCGCAAGCCGATGCCACCTTGGCCCAGGTGATTGAAGCCGGCTACGCAGGCGCGCGTACGGTGGTGGAAAAGAAAGTCACCAACTGATACACCATAATGTTGGCGCTATTGAGGGCTATAGGGGGGCTATCCCTGAGGTTCGTAGGCGCGTAAAGTTCGCTTAATCAAGATCCGATTCCTCGTTTCTCCAGCCAAAAGACCTCATATATGCTTTTGCTTAATCATTTACGCCTCACCATTTTTGCCACCGCCACCATGGGCGCGCTGGGTTTCATCCAACCGGCATCCGCGTTGGAAACCCCCGCCAGCCATGTGTATCTGGTCGATACCACGACCAACACAGTGTTGATGAATAAAAAGGGCGATCAGTTGATGGCCCCCGCGTCCATGAGCAAGCTGATGACGCTCTACATGGTGTTTGAACGCCTGCAAGACGGTCGGTTGTCGTTGGATGATAAATTTTATGTGTCGGAAAACGCATGGCGCAAGGGCGGAGCGAAAACAGGTGGTTCAACCATGTTTTTGGAACCCAGCACACGGGTGCGGGTCGAAGATTTGATCCGCGGCATCATCGTGCAATCGGGCAACGATGCCTGCATCGTGGTGGCCGAGGCCCTTTCGGGCAGTGAAGAGGCGTTCGCCGCCGAGATGACCGAAAAAGCCCGCGAATTGGGCATGATGGAGTCCATCTTCAAAAATTCCACCGGCTGGCCCGACCCCGAACACCGCATGTCTGCGCGTGATTTGGCCAAGCTGGCGCAACTCACCATCACTCAATTTCCCGAGTTCTATCACTATTATTCGGAAACCACGTTTATCTTCAACGGCATCAAACAATCCAACCGCAACCCATTAATTTACAAAGACATGGGCGCGGATGGCTTGAAAACCGGTCATACCCAGGAAAGCGGCTACGGCTTGACCGCATCGGCGGTGCGCAAAGACCGCCGCTTGGTGTTGGTGGTCAACGGCTTGCCGTCGAAAAAACTCCGCTCGACGGAATCCGAACGGCTGATCGAATGGGGCTATCGCGAATTTGGCAATTACGAACTGTTCAAGGCCGGTGATGTGGTCACCGACGCCAATGTCTGGTTAGGGCAAAAGCCCAGTGTGTCCTTGGTAATCGAAAACGATTTGACGCTGACCCTGCCCAAACGCGCCCGGCGCAAAATGAAGGTTAAAGCCACATTCGAAGGCCCATTGCCCGCACCCATTCTAAAGGGCCAGCGCCTCGGCACGCTGACCATCACCGCACCGGATGTGGAGACACTGAAAATTGCGTTGCTGGCTGGCGATGACGTTATTCAATTGGGTCTGGTCGGACGCCTTGGCGCGGCATTGGATTACATCCTTTGGGGCAGCTCAAACTGACCATAACAATATTTTGTTCCACAAGGCTGTGGATATCGGGGATAATTACTACACCAACACCAGATTCAAGTGGATAAACGCGGCTTTTTGTGGATACCTACAAATGAGTTTCATGGAAGACCTTGCTCTTGAGTGATAGTGTGCGTTTTTTAGGTGTAAGGGTAATCAAGTAAAATGTTCATCGCAATCGACGGCATTGATGGAGCGGGTAAGACAACGCTCGGTAAGCGACTAGCTGAAATGCTAGGAGCGAATGACGTTGTTCTAACCAAAGAGCCAACTGACAATTCAAAATGGGGCCAGCGATTGCGTAAGGCTGCAGTTGAAGGGCGATTACCCCCAGATCAAGAGCTCGAATACTTTCGACAAGATCGACAGCATCACATCTGCAACACAATTTCTCCGGCATTAGAGAAAGGGAAAATTGTTATTAGTGATCGCTATGTGGATTCAACATTAGCATTTCAGGCTCAAAATCCTAATGAGGCTAACAAGCTCTTTGAGAACCTTGTTGGCGAAATACTTGTTCCCGATGTTACATTTATATTGTTATGCCCTGTTGAGATTGGGCTGGATCGAGTTCGAAAAAGAGATAATGATAATTTAACTCAGTTCGAGAAAGTTGACGTTTTAAATAGAGCTGAGAAAATATATGCTTCTCGAAAAGGTGAGAATTATGCACTTATTGATGCGTCGATTAGTGTCGAGGAAACATTAGGTCAGGCTATAAATGTCCTGAAAATAAAGTTCTCATCAAATGAGATTATCAAAAGAGCAATTTCTCGATGCGATGATGTATTTGCGAATGAAGCACGTGCTATCTACTAATTTTGTTTTGTAGTGAATTGTTTTTTTCTTGTTGATGTAAACAGCACAGTTCATTCCTCTTCAATGTTTAGTGACATTGCTCCCAACCTTAAGGTTTGTCACTGCTGACTATATCTAGCAGTGCTCAGCTATTAACCAATCATATCAAAGGAAGATCGGATGGCGCGGGGGCGTTTTATCACGTTGGAGGGGGGCGAAGATGTTGGCAAGTCCACACAAATTCGTCTTCTGAAGGACGCCCTCGAAGGGGCGGGGGTGACCGTGGTCACCACCCGTGAGCCCGGTGGTTCCCCGGGTGGCGAGGAAATCCGCACCCTTTTGGTCAATGGTGACACCCATAAATGGGAGCCGTTAACCGAAGCTTTGTTAAACTACGCCGCGCGTCACGAACACCTGGAAAAAGTCATCCTGCCGGCGTTGAATGCTGGCACCTGGGTTTTGTGCGACCGCTTTGCCGATTCCACCATGGCCTATCAAGGTTACGGCCATGGCATGAACCGCGAAGTCATCCGCCGCCTGCACCGTTTGATCGTCGGCGATATTGCGCCGGATCTCACCTTGATCCTCGACATGCCGGTGGAATCTGGTCTGGCGCGCGCGGGGGTGCGTGAAGCACATGATGGTCAAGGCGAAGACCGATATGAACGCATGGGCCATGATTTCCACAATCGTTTGCGCCAGGGTTTTTTGGACATCGCCAAAAAGGATACGGTGCGCTACGAGGTGATCGATGCCAGCGGCGATATCGGCGCGGTGGCAATGGCCATCCATGAGACCGTCGCGACCCGCATGAAGGTGGCGTTCTGATATGTTTGAAGACGACATCGATCCCGAAAATTGGCCGCCCAAGCCCATCGCCAATACTCAGTTGCAGGGCCATGATGAGGCCGAGCAGGTGTTGCTCGATGCTTATAATTCCAGACGTTTGCACCATGCGTGGCTGATCACCGGGCCCAAGGGCATCGGCAAGGCCACCTTGGCGCATCGTTTTGCTCGTTTCATCTTGGCCACCGGCAAAAAAGCTGATGGCCCAAGCCTGTTTGGCGATGCATTGCCCGCCGAAGATCCCACCAGTTTGCA
>JAESUA010000027.1 GCA_016763255.1 Magnetovibrio sp.
GAAGACTTGGTTAAAGCAGGCCTACCAGGTGCACAATCAACGCCGCGCGCTGCTTCAACTGACGGATCGTCAACTGCTCGACGTTAACCTCACCCGCGCCCAGGCGCACCATGAGGCCAGCCGCGCATTTTGGGATTTTTCCTAAGGTTCCCCAGTGTTCTTTCCTCCGATTGAACACAAAAAAAGCCGCCGAGGATATCCTCGGCGGCTTTTTATTTATGGGCAAAACGCGCTTAGCTGCGAGCGTTCATCATTTCGGTGAGGATCGGGGTCAAAATCAGTTCCATGGCGAAACCCATTTTGCCACCCGGCACAACGATGGTATTGCGACGCGACATGAACGAATGCGGGATCATCTGCAGCAAATACGGATAATCCACACCACCGGGAATGTCATCGGGACGGCGAAAGCGAATGACCACGACACTTTCATCCGGCGTTGGGATGTCGCGTGCGATGATGGGATCGGAAGTATCCACCACCGGAACGCGCTGGAAGTTGATGTCGGTGTGCTGGAATTGCGGCACGATGACGTGCACATAGTCGTGCATGCGGCGCATGATGGTGTCCATCACCGCTTCGGACGAATACCCGCGCTGTGGGGTGTCGCGATGGATTTTTTGAATCCATTCCAAATTAATCACCGGCACCACGCCAATTTTGAGATCCACATGGCTTGCCATATCAACCTCATCGTTCTTCATAGAACCATGCAGGCCTTCATAAAACATCAGATCGGTACCGGCGGGGATGTCTTCCCACGGCGTGAACTGACCCGGTTTCAAGCCATCGTACGCGGCCGCTTCTTCATCAGAATGAAGATACAAACGGCGCTTGCCGCCACCGGTTTCGCCATAAGTCTTGAACAGATCGGCAAGTTTTTGGAATTCATTTGCGCCCGGTCCAAAGTGAGAGAAGTTGGTATTTCCCTCAGCTTCAGCCTTGGCCACCTGTTCTTTCATCGTCACACGATCATAACGGTGGAAGCTGTCACCCTCGATCACAGCGGGGGTCAAGCCTTGGCGACGAAACATATGCTCGAAAGAATCTTTGACCGTGCTGGTGCCGGCGCCTGAAGACCCCGTCACACCGATAATCGGATGTTTTTTCGACACGATAGAAATCCTTCCCTGTTGGATTTAATTCTTTAACGCCGCCCTAAATGAGCGATCTCTAATATTCGCAGTATGGCGTATCGAAGTCTGGCCCGATAGCCAAGAATTACAAATCAAAGACGAATATCATGCGGCACCACCCGCAAAGGTAGGTGCAAACAATCCATCCGGCCAGGGGGGAGGTCTCTGGGAACCGCAGGCCAATCAGAATGAAGGCGCGGTAAAAGCCGGTACGGTTTGGAATGCAAGGCGCCTATTTAATAATAGGCGCACTGGGCAAACCGTGGATAATGGGGGTGACTGGCGCAATTCTGTCGCCACTGCCCCCAGGTCAATAAAATCAATCACTTACAGGCTGTATCTATTCTGTACACATGAATAACCTGCTGTGACACTCTACTAAGCATTCTCAGGATGATCGTCAAGTCTTGAGAGATGGATTCTCTCCACTGGATGTCGAAAGGCTCCGGCTTATCCCAGGTTTAAGTGCATTTCATTTTTTTGCGGGCAAGCTTCTTTATGAAGGCATCGGCTCAGGGACTCCATTTAAGCCCGTACAGAATCATCTCAATATGCAATTTTTGAGGCCCCACCCCTGATCCAGGTGGTTGGGGTGCTGTACTCCACAGGCAGAAACGGAAAGACGAAAGAGCTCAAAGGCGGTGAGGCCCTAAGTTTCATGCTGCCACGATCACGCAATTGCGCCCTGATTGTTTGGCGTTGTATAGAGCGCGATCCACACGCTTTAGCATGTCTTCAATATTCTCTTTGGGCTTGAATTCAGTAACACCAAAACTTGCCGTCACGTTTCCGACCGATTTCACGACATTTTGTTCAAGCGATGCCCTCAATTTATTCGCAATATCCTTCGCCCCTTCGATGTTGGTCGTGGGGGCTAATATCTGGAACTCCTCCCCTCCCATTCGGGCAAATATATCCGCCGTCCGTATATGGCTGTCGACGAGTTGTACAACTGTCTTCAACACCAGATCACCAACATCATGGCCATAGGTGTCGTTGATGTTTTTAAAGAGATCGAGGTCGAATGAGATCAAAGAAAAAGGGGTGTCGTAACGTACGGCACGGTCGACCTCTTTCCTAAGGGCGTCACCAAAATGGCGTCGGTTGTAAGCGCCGGTCAGGTAATCGGTCGACGCAAGCAGGGAAAGTTGTTCGTTCCTGCATTGGTTAAATGACACCCAGCGCCACAAACCAAACACGACTGACAAATACCCCAACACCTGAAACAAGTCTTCGAAAGTGGTGGTGACAATATCGGGCGGCACCAGAACCTCATCCAGTGTATCGGTGATCAAAGAAAAGAATAGGAGGGTGAAGCCAGCCATTAATGGGGCATAGACAGCCCTTGCATTACGAAGCCTTTGAATGACGAATATGCCAGTGAGGCTCATCAATGCGATAAGACCTTCTGACAGAAGGCTGAAGAGTTCGTATTCGCCACGAGCCTCAAAATTGAGAAATTGATAGGTTATGAATAACACGGACACCACCACGATGCCAATTACGGTCAAATAATTTCTAAGGTGTTTCACAAATCCCCCCCCCCTTCAAGATGAGATTTTCTCACCCAGAACACAGACAATACGATGATGTGGATCCAGATATCTCAATAAAAATTAGTTCATTCGAACACTAACCATGGCACAACTTTATTGGGAATTCATTAAATTCGTACAGTCCAAAAGTGGTGATTCCCAATATTACATCTTGGCTATAGGCTGGAATCATAATAATCACTCAATTATGCCTCCTTTCCTACACTTAGCAGGCACGATATGAAAAAAATTCAGAGTACCCCTTACAAATTCCCCCTCTTCACCTTCCTGCTTGTGATGCAGTGGCAGAATGCGCAGTCTTAAATCGTTCATGAGGTTCTTCCACTCATGAGCCTTGCCATAATGTTTTTTGAAATAGGCTCGTAGAGAATCAGGAACCGCTAAGCGAATCCAGGAAATGTTTATACAGGGGTGCTACTGGGGGGGGCATGCCACGGAGTCTCAATTTTACTCACTTACCATCTCCTTGCTATACGCATGTTCTGTACGCGGAGGGAGCCTGCAAGTGCCTATAACAGCAAAGCTTTATAGGATATCAACGACTTAGTGGTTAATGGGGTGGCTGACGGGACTCGAACCCGCGACCTCCGCGACCACAACGCGGCGCTCTAACCAGCTGAGCTACAGCCACCATATTGCTCTCGAGTAGTCTCGAAAGCCGCCCTTATCTAGACGGATCATCGGGCCCCGTCAAGCACCCCTTTTATGCTCTTTTACGCGGGCATGTGCAAAGCGGGCGGTTACGGTGGTGCCAACCCCCGGCTGGCTGTCGATCGTCATTTCACCATCGTGTGCGCTGATCAGCTCATTGGTCAGCGGCAAGCCCAACCCAGTGCCTTCTTACCGCCCCCAAATGTCGCTGTTTGAGCGGCCATACTGTCCCATGGCGGGGGCGATTCCTTGGCCGTCCACGTCCAACGATACGGAGCCCCCTTGGGGGGATTTCACCGCATTGGGCGGTACGTTGAGCAAAAATTTTAGGATTCGCCGCTTATCGACATAAAGATATCGACAGAATATTTTTGTGGATGCACGTGATTTTGAAAGCATGCGCCATAATATTCAGCAAACGCCCAATATATAGGCACAAACAGTCTAAACATATCTCAACCACAAACGACCGATTTTCCTTTATTTCCTTGTTTTAAAGTCATAATTTATCCACAGAGCCAGTTGGCACAAGGTGTGCTAAATAGGCTTGAGGTCAAAGGAGCTATTCCATTGGCTGAAGAGACAGTGCTCGCCCTGCCCTCACCCGGCACGAGCGCCAAGCGGAGAACAAAGCACGATGAAAAAAATCGAGGCCATCATTAAGCCTTTTAAGCTGGATGAGGTGAAGGACGCCCTTCATGAGGTGGGCCTCCAGGGCATCACCGTTATCGAAGCCAAGGGTTTTGGTCGTCAAAAAGGCCATACGGAGCTTTACCGCGGCGCCGAATACGTTGTTGATTTCCTGCCCAAGGTCAAAATTGAGGTGGTGCTGGACGACAGCCTTGTCGAACGCGCCGTCGAAGCCATTCAGCAGGCCGCCCACACCGGCCGCATTGGCGACGGCAAAATCTTTATTCTTCCGGTTGAGGAGGCCATCCGCGTTCGCACCGGCGAAACCGGATCCGAAGCCATCTAAACGGGCCCCCACTTATTTTTTCTAATCCACTCATCCACCGAGGAACAATATTATGTCTTTGGATTGCAAAACTCCCGATGACGTCATCAAATACCTAAAAGATGAGAACATCGATTACGTCGATCTGCGTTTCACCGACCCAAAGGGTAAATGGCAGCATCTCACCATGTGTTCTGACTTTGTCGGTCCCGACGAGTTTGAAGACGGCATCATGTTTGACGGCTCTTCAATTGAAGGCTGGAAAGCCATCAATGATTCCGATATGTCGCTGATCCCAGATCCCACC
>JAESUA010000349.1 GCA_016763255.1 Magnetovibrio sp.
CGCGATGCCGCCGGACGCGGTGCGATTGTCTACGGCGAATGTGGTGGTTACATGGTGCTGGGCCGCGGCATGCAGGATGCCGATGGCACCACCCATGCCATGACTGGGTTGTTGCCGCTGGGCACTTCATTTGAGAAGCGCAAGCTGCATTTGGGTTATCGCCGCTTGGTTTTGATCGCGCAAAGCCCCTTGGGCCCGGTGCACGGCAAGTTTCGCGGCCATGAATTCCATTACGCCACGGTCTCCAGCGAAGGCCCCGGCCCGCATCTGTTTGAAACCCAAGATGCCGATGGGGCCAAGCTTGGGCGCATGGGCCAAGCCAATAAAAATGTCTTTGGGTCTTTTGTTCATCTCATTGATCGCGAGCCAACCAATTGATTTTTAAAGCTTATTAGCATTTTCATAGAGATTTATTGTGCACTGCACAAAAAATGGTGTGCAGTGCGCTTGAAACGGGTTAGGGTTTCTACAACATAGACACATAGAAACAACATAACGTTGATAAATCACCATGCTTTACCAGCTTCATGAATTTCAGCACCTTGCCCTAAGCCCTTATCGCGCTTGGCTCAACGCTTCGCGTACGGCGCTGACGCCCTTTGAGAATACGCAGTATGGCCGCCACATGAGGGCGGGGCTCGAAGTCGCGGAACGTTTGACCCGACGTTATAACAAGCCGGAATTTGGCATTCACCACGTCAACGTCGACGGCAAACCAGTGCGGGTGCGTGAAGAACTGGCAGACGAAACGGCGTTTTGCAATCTATTGCATTTCAAAAAAGACGGCGTATCCGGCCAGCCCAAGGTCTTGCTGGCGGCCCCTTTATCGGGCCACTACGCATCGCTTTTGCGCGGCACCGTTGAAGCCATGTTGCCCGATCATGATGTTTACATCACCGATTGGATCGATGGCCGCGATGTGCCGCTGGACGCAGGTGCATTTTCCCTTGATGATTATATCGAGTTGATGACTTGGTACTTCAAGTTGCTGGGACCCGATAGTCATGTCATCGCGGTGTGTCAGCCCTCGGTCCCGGTGCTGGCGGCGGTGGCTTTGCAATCCGAAGACGGCGGTATCGTGCCGCGCACCTTGACCTTGATGGGTGGTCCCGTGGACACCCGTGAAAACGCCACAAAGGTGAACGCGTTCGCCAAGAAGCATGACCTCAATTGGTTCAAGTCCAATTCGATCCATAACGTACCGATGGCTTATCCTGGCGTTGGACGGCGCGTCCATGCGGGCTTCTTGCAGTTGCAGGGCTTTTTGGGCATGAATATGAATCGTCACATGAACGCCCACGTCGATCATTTTTGGCATCTGGTCGAGGGCGACGGCGATGGCGCGGCCCAGCATCGCAAGTTTTACGATGAATTCATGTCGGTGATGGATCTGCCGGCGGAATATTTTCTTGATACCATCAAGGTGGTTTTCCACGACCATGCCCTGCCCAAGGGCGAGTTGATGTACCGTGGCCGCAGGGTCAACACCGCCGCCATTAAGGATGTGGCGTTGATGACCGTCGAAGGTGAATTGGACGACATTTCCGGTGTTGGCCAGACCGCCGCGGCGCACACCATCTGCCCACAAATCCCTGAAAACATGCGCGGCCGCATCGTGCAAAAGGATGTTGGGCATTACGGAATTTTCAACGGACGCAAATGGCGTGGTATTATTCAGCCGAAATTGGCTGAATTCATCACAACCCACGGTGCGAAACCCAGTGTCTCCAAATCTAAGTCCAAAAAAGTCAGCAAACCCAAAGCCTAACAACGTTGATGATGCGCCGTTTTGGCGCACCACCGCGTTGCTAGACATGTCGCCGACACAGTGGGAACCGCTGTGTGATGGCTGTGGGCGCTGTTGTTTGGAAAAACTGGAAGATTTTACCACCCGTAAAATCAGCTATACCGACGTTGCGTGCGGCCTGTTGGATATGGCCACTTGTCGCTGTGCACACTATGAAGAACGCCACCGCTTCATGCCCGATTGTGTGCCGCTGACACCTAAAAATATTCCCGAATTGCGCTGGATGCCGTCGACGTGTGCCTACCGTTTGCTGTCCGAAGGCAAGGATTTGCCCGATTGGCATCCCTTGGTCAGCGGCGACCCCAAGACCGTGTTTGAGGCCGGCATTTCGGTCAAAGGCCGCTGTACACCGGCCCACGAAGCTGACGATCTGGAAGATCACATCGTCACCTGGCCCGAATAAAGCGGTTAGCTGCAGATGGCCGCCCGCAAAACTCAATTCCTCCATACCCTCGACATCGACGGCGCGGCGGTGCCTTTGCTGGTGCGCCGCCATGCCCAGGCGCGGCGCTTGATCCTGCGCTTGGATGATGCGGGCACCGGTGCGGTGGTGACGATCCCCAAGTCGGTCAGCTTTCAAGAAGGCGTCGACATGGCGCAACGCAAATCCAATTGGATCAAACGTCAATTGGCCAAGCGTCCTGAGACGGTCGACTTTGAGGATGGCGTCGAGGTGCCTTTTTTGGGCCAACCGCATGCGGTGCGCCATGTGCCAAGCGGGCGTGGGGTTCAGATCGTCGATGGCGAAATCCACGTCGCCGGTCGGATTGAGCATTTGCGCCGCCGTTTAACCGATTGGTTCAAGGCCGAGGCGCGCCGTGAAATGTCTGCGCGCACCCACGCCAAAGCCGAAAATATCGCCCGTCAGGTACACAAGATTACAATTCGCGATACGCACTCGCGGTGGGGGTCGTGCGGATCAAGCGGCACGCTGAATTTCAGCTGGCGCTTGGTGATGGCCCCGGATTACGTGCTGGATTATGTGGTCGCCCATGAGGTCGCCCATTTGATTCACCGCGATCATGGGGCTGAATTTTGGGCCCTGACCGACAGCCTCACCGCGCGCATGCAAGAGTCCCGCGATTGGTTGAATGCTTTCGGTCGCGACCTACATCGCTACAATTAATAAAAGGGGAATTACGTTGAGGCAGTCCACCACCACCGTTGAGGTCCACACCACCCATCAAGGGCTGTTTGAAATCACCTCCGAGCTGCGCGCCTGGGTCCGTGATACGGGTACCGAGAACGGGTTGTTGACGGTGTTTTGTCGCCATACCTCGGCCAGCCTGACGATCCAGGAAAATGCCGACCCCGATGTGCTCCATGATATCGAGAGCTTTTTTAAGCAGTTGGTGCGCGAAGACCCATCGCTGTACACCCACACCAACGAAGGCGCGGATGACATGCCCGCGCATATCCGTTCGGCGCTCACCGATGTATCGTTATCCATTCCGGTGGTTGGCGGTCAACCGGTATTGGGCACCTGGCAAGGGGTGTTTTTGTATGAACATCGTGCCCGCAATCATCACCGCCAAGTGGTTCTGCACTTGATGGGGGACTAAATATTTCGACCCTTTTCGCGCAAAACGCTTTCCACATCCAGCCATGCATCTCGTAATTTTACGTCGCTTTCGTCTCCAAAGTGGACATGGAAATAGGTTTGCAGGGCTGCGGCCACCTTGAAGATGGTCTCGTCGGTTTTGCCCCCGGTGTCATCAAGGCGGAACAGCAAGCCGTCGGTCAATGC
>JAESUA010000028.1 GCA_016763255.1 Magnetovibrio sp.
AGTTCATCTGCCAATCGTAGCTATAGGTGCCAAAGAAGCTTTCGAACGCGGCTTTCAACCCGGCTTGGTCGGGCGCCGGGTGACTGGCTTCAACCACCTCGATCTGCTGCGTCGGCACGCTGTGACCATAACGTGTCACCACCATGCCTTCGAGATCACCGTTTCCAGCTTCTGCCCACGCCTTCTCCAAGGCCTGCGCCATGGCTGCAGCGGCTTTACCCGCGCCCACCACCACGGTGCGACCTTTGGGTTTGGGCGGCAGATGAGCGGCGATGCATTTGCTGGGAAGCGCCGCAGCCGTGGCGGCCTCAAACATGGCGCGCAAAAGATCTTGGGAGCTGGTTTTGTTCATATTTTGACATACCCATCAAAATGATTACGACCTCCCCCCTCCCCTTCTTTTTAAGGGAGTGGAGGAGGAGGTCAAGGCAGGAGGCCGTGGATACCCTATTTGATCAAGGACTAGATCATAGGGGTTTTACGCGACCTCATGATCCGCTAGACGTTCCAATGCTTTAACCATGGCGGAATGATCCCAACCAGCACCACCGGCAGCCTTACAGGCGGAAAATAGTTCCTGCGCGGTGGCGGTATTGGGCAACGACACCCCCAGCTCGCGGGCCGATTGCAGCGCCAAATTCAGATCTTTTTGGTGCAACTCGATGCGGAACCCCGGATCGAAGGTGCGCTTAATCATGCGCTCACCATGGACTTCCAAAACTTTAGAGGCGGCAAAGCCACCCATCAGCGCTTCACGCACCTTAGCCGGATCGGCACCGGCCTTGGAGGCAAACAACAACGCTTCGCCGACCGCTTCGATGTTCAGCGCCACGATGATTTGGTTGGCGACCTTGCAGGTTTGACCGACACCGTTGTCGGTGCCCACCAAGGTGATGTTTTTGCCCATCAAATCAAACAGCGGCATGGCCGTATCGAACGCGTCTTGCGGGCCACCGACCATGATGGTTAGGGCACCATTTTTGGCACCCAATTCACCACCGGACACCGGCGCATCAAGGTACAAGCCGCCCAATGCGTTGATTTTGGCTGCAAAATCCTTGGTCGCGGTGGGCGAAATCGAGCTCATGTCGATGACAAGTTTGCCCTCATCCGTGCCTGATACCATGCCCGCAGCCACGCCGTTTTCGCCGAACAAGACGCCTTCAACGTCCGGGGTATCGGGCACCATAACAATGATGATGTCGGAGCGTTCAGTGACCTCTTGGGCAGAGGCGCATTCTACCGCACCGCCGTCCATTAAATCCGCCGCTGTGGGTTTGGCGCGTTTGACCACGAACAGGTCATGACCACCTTTTTGCAGGTGTCCCGCCATGGGATGCCCCATGATGCCAAGGCCGATAAAACCAATTTTTGCCACTTAACTTCTCCTCATACTTCGTTCGTGCCTAGGGCTCCATGTGGTCAACGCCGCACCAAAGTTTAACGTTGCGAGAACCATTTTGCACAATAATAACAGGGGCATGCCAGCTCTAAAAAATACCCGCCCACGGTCCCGCAAACAATGAAAATGATAATGTTTTCCATAATTTGGAATTACATACTTTTATACATAAATATCAATACGTTGCATTACTTCCGTAGCGTGGAATTACGACTATTTAATCACCTTATTGTTTGAGCCAGAGACGGCTTCGGCGTATAGTTGCAAATGAAATATTTAACCCGGCCAGACTTGGCCGAACGTCACAGCGAAACGGGAGAAGCACAGTGCTCACCATCAATCGTTTATCTTATGAAGATGCCCTCGTCCTGATCGAAGGCGCGCAAGCCAAAGCCCGTGAAATCAAAGTGCCGATGTGCATTGCGGTGGTCGATGAATCAGGCTTTTTGATCGCCTTCCAGCGCATGGATGGCGGCAAACCCTTGTCCACCACGCTGGCGCAGGACAAAGCCCACACCGCCGCAATTTCGTTCAAAAGCACCCAGGCCTACAACGAAATGAATGTTCCGGGTAATCTTGTATTTGGCATCCACACCGCGGCTGCTGGACGTTTTTCGACCGTTGGCGGCGGCATTCCTGTGCATGTTGACGGAAATTTGGTTGGCGCAATCGGCATGTCCGGCGGCGCACCAAGCCAAGACATCGAATGCTGCGAAGCCGGCATTGCCAAACTGATCGACAGCCTCGGCTAAGCTTAGCGACGGAACAAATTATTGACGTTCTGTGGCACCACGCCACCCATGGCCGCCGTGATTTCCGCCGCCGTTTCTTTCACCATGGACCCCAGCACGGGAAAGCGTTCATCGCCAACCCGCGCCCTGGGACCGGATAAAGAGACGGCGGCGATCGGTTCGCCAAACTCATCAAAAATCGCCGACGCGACGCAGCGCAGACCGACGCTATGCTCTTCATCATCGCGGGCATAGCCATTTTCACGTGCCTCTTCGACCTCGGCACAGAGCGCGCGTTGCTCGATCACCGTATTGTCGGTGGCGCGTTCAAATTCGCGCATCTTGATAAATTTTTTGGCTTTTTCATCCGGCATTGCCGCCAGCAAGGCCTTGCCCACGGCAGAACTGTGGATCGGCACCCTTGAGCCAGGCTTGGCCTGCACGCGCATCATCTGACGGCATTCAACCTGGGCCAAATATATGCATTCACCTTGATCGATCACCGCCAAATTGGTGGTCTCGCCGCTTTTTTCCATCAGTGCCGACATGAACGGACGCGAGGTTGCGATAACATCACGTGAAGAGACAAAAGCATTGCCGATGATGAACGCCTGCACCCCCATCTTCCACAAAGATTGTTCATTGTCATAACGGACGTAGCGTTCATGCTGCAGCGTGGTCAGCAAACGATGCGTGGTCGACATGGGCAAACCGGTGCTTTGGGCGATGTCGGTCATGGTCATGCCCTGATCGTCTACTGCAATCACGTTCAAAATTGACAAGGCCCGGCACAAAGACTGGACTTGGCCTGTACTGCCGCCGCCCTTTATGTTTGCCGTCTTAATCCGCGCTTTGCGTCTTACTTCTTTTGCCATTGCCCTCACCTAAATTCATTCGTCAAATGATAATCACTTATTACATAAACAAATAACAGCCAATTCCACATTGCAAAACTGGCACTCACCGCCCACAAAAATCCGTTATGATTTTGATGCGCCCCTTTCAATTTGAACGGATAATTATCATGACTTCGGATCTTCAGCGTCCCCTTCTTGGTCACACCATCGGTTTTATTGGTCTCGGATTGATGGGCAAACCCATGGCCCAAAACCTGTTTAAGGCTGGGGCCGATTTGATTGTTCACAACCGTTCCCAAGGTGTCATCCAGGAACTCAGCGGTGAAGGCATGAGCCCCGCCACGGACCCCTGCGATGTGGCGCAACACGCAAACACTGTGATCTTAATGTTGCCCGATACCCGCGCCGTAGAAAAGACCATCACCGGCGAACGCGGCCTGCTCCAAGGTCTAACCCCCGACACCTTGGTGATCGACATGGGCACCACCGAAGCCACCGTGACACGCCAACTTGCCCAACACATTGAAACTGCGGGCGGTGCCTATGTCGATGCACCGGTTTCCGGTGGCACCATTGGTGCCAAAGATGCCAGCTTATCGATCATGGCGGGCGGTGATGATGAAGCCATCGCACGCGCCCGCGTTGTTCTTTCATATCTTGGCACCAGCATCGTACATGTCGGGCCCGTCGGCACGGGTCAAATTGCCAAGGCTGCCAATCAAGTGATCGTCGGCCTGACCATCAGCGCCGTGGCCGAGGCCTTAAAACTAGCCCAACGTGCGGGGGCCGATCCGGCCCGGGTGCGCGAGGCCTTAAAAGGCGGTTTTGCCGATTCACGAATTTTGGAAGTCCACGGCCAACGGATGATCAGTTCGGACTTCAAACCCGGCGGCAAATGCACCACCCAACGCAAGGACTTGTTTCAAGCCCTCAAACTGGCCCAAGAACACGACCTTAAATTACCCACCACGGCCCAGGTCATGGCGCAGTACGACCGCGTGATTGACGCGGGGTACGGTGACCTAGACCACGCTGCGCTGATCAAGGTCTTGGATCTACCTTAGTCAGCTGGCCCATCAGCTGGCTTCGTCAGGCTTATTCGGATTGCGGTTATCACGAATGTTTTCATACACATCGTAGGCCGCCATTGAACCGACAATGAGCACGATGATGACGAACGGCGTTTCGCCAATGGTTTGGGCCAGACCGCCGATGAAGGCGAGGAATATTGCGATGCCGATAACGCCTGTAATGATATTGTCCATACGTATACTTCCCTTTATGCCTTATCCTTCTTGGGACAGGTCCTTAATGTATTTTGTTAACCAGTTGGCACTGCGCAACAGGCGGCCATCATCGCCTTTTTGCGCCACCAACTGCACACCCAGCGGCATGCCGTTTTCACCTTGCAACAAGGGCAAGGTCACACTCGGCAAACCGGCAAAGGTCCACAAGGTGGAAAAAGCCGGATTTCCGGTGCTGTCCAAACCCAGGGGTGCCTCACCGGGGGCCGCGGGGCTTAAGATGACGTCAAAATCTTCGAACACGTCTTCAAGTCCACGGGCAAACAATCCCTGACGATCAAGCGCTAAACTATAATCGACCCCCATTGCGGCTTTTCCACGTTCGTTGATGGCGTGCAAGCTTTCGCTGACCTGTTCAGCCCCGTTCTTAAACGCGTCGGCCAAGTTCTTGGATATTTCAACATCCATGACCAAGCGGTGCCACTGGAACACTTCGTTATAAACATCGGCCAGATCGACGAGTTCAACCCGATCACCCAACACCTCAACCAATTCATCAAACGCTTCGTGCGTCGAAGCATCGGCCTGATCCCAAGCGGGACTTTTGATGAAGGCAAAACGCGGTGCCATCGGTGGTTCTTCTCCCGCCAAAGACAACAGGTCCGGACGCGCGCCATGGCGCGCATCGGGGTCCAATTCGTCGTAACCGGTCATCACCTGGACCGCCAGGGCCGCATCATCGACCGTACGGGCGAACACGCCCACGGTGTCGAGGTTGCGTGAAGTGCGCAAAACACGATTGCGCGAAATCATGCCAAAAGTTGGCTTGTACCCGACCACACCACAA
>JAESUA010000350.1 GCA_016763255.1 Magnetovibrio sp.
CAGGACGAAATCGATAGCCTGCTGGGCTTTGACGATGACCTCGAAGAGGGCGAGCATAAATCCGGCATTCAAGCGATCCTCAATTCGGCGTTGGTGTCTTATGAACGCCTGCCGATGTTGGAAGTGGTGTTTGACCGTTTGGTGCGCTTGATGTCCACGTCATTGCGTAATTTTACGTCGGACAACGTCGAAGTTTCGCTCGATAACATCACATCTATTCGCTTTGGTGACTATTTGAACTCCATTCCGCTGCCGGCCATGCTGTCGGTGGTTAAGGCCGAAGAATGGGACAATCACGCCCTGTTGACGGTCGACAGTTCCCTGATTTATTCCATCGTTGATGTGTTGCTCGGCGGTCGCCGCGGCACCGCGGCCATGCGTATTGAAGGTAGGCCCTACACCACCATCGAACGCTCCTTGGTGGAGCGCATGGTGCATGTGGTGTTGTCAGATTTATCCGGCGCGTTTGAACCGCTTTCTCCGGTGACGTTCCGTTTTGACCGGATCGAAACCAACCCGCGCTTTGCGACCATTTCCAGGCCGTCCAACGCAGCGATTGTGGCGCGCTTGCGCATCGACATGGAAGATCGCGGTGGGCAAATGGAATTGCTTTTGCCTTATGCGACACTGGAACCGGTGCGTGAATTGCTGCTGCAGTCGTTCATGGGTGAAAAATTTGGCCGTGATAGCATTTGGGAAACTCACTTGGCCGAAGAACTGTGGATGACCGAGGTGGAACTAGAGGCGGTTCTCGATACCCAGACCATGCGCCTGGGCGAGGTTTTTAACCTGCAAAAAGGTTCGCATATGGATCTCGGTGCAACCCCGAACTCACAAGTCAAACTATTGTGTGGTGACGTGCCGATGTATCTTGGCCGCATGGGCCGTAAAGGCGATCAAATTGCCATTCGCATTGACGGCAAGTACGTAAAGCCGAAGAACGACTAGAAAAAAAGGCGCAAGCGCGCCGGTGAGGTAAACGTGCAGATCGGACTCATACTTGATGTCATTATTGCAGTACTTTTGGTGCTGACCATCACCTATGCCGTGCGTTTGAATCAACGTTTGTCGCAATTGCGTAGTGACAAAAACGAATTGCAGGCCCTCGCCAAGACCTTTGCCGATGCCACCGTAAAGGCCGAGGCGGGCATTCAGCAGTTGAAAATTTCCAGTGATAATTTGCAAGGCGGACTCGAACAAGCCGAGGCCCTGCGCGACGATTTGGCCTATTTGGTTGAGCGCGGTGGGCGCACCGCAGATCAAATGGCGGCCTCGGTGCGTGCGCCGCAACTTGATCCAGAAGATGATCATGGCACTATCGGTGATGATCGTTTGATTGAAGAAGCCATTCGTGCGGCCACGACCGGAGCTGAGCCATCGGGGGGCAGTGGACGCAAATCGGGTGCCCGCCGTTCCAACAGTGGACCCGGCCGCGCCAGCGAAAATAAAGGCCGCGCCAGCGAGAATAAAGGCCGCGAAACGAACATGTTTGCGACCAAGCGCCGCAACTCTCCCTCTCGAGAGCCAGAACAGGTGCCGAATGAGAGATCCGGTTCCTTAGGCGGTGGTCTGGGCGGTTTGACCCCGGAAGATAGGCTTTTGGGTGAATTGAAACGTGGCGCGAATGAACCCGAAACGGTTGGAGATTCGGATGCCGCGCGTGAGCTGCTTAAGGCGCTGAGTTCGGTCAAATAAGCTTGGTCATACATACCGACATCTGAATTTAGAATATCGCCACGATAAGGAAGTTTAAGTCAGCATGGTGCAACGTCATACGAACAGAGGTGAAGCGCGCTCGGACTCGATGTCCGGGGGTACTGCTGGGCCTGAGTTTGACAACGATGAGGCCCCCAACCGGCCGAGTTTGCTGCGCCGTATTGTGGTTAAAGTGCGCCTTTTGCCGATGGTGATCTTTTTTTGCACGCTGACATTGACGGTTCGAGTCGGTGATATTTGGGAAGGCGTGGACGGTTTTTTAAACGGAACAGTTTCGGTTTCCAGTACCGTTGCCCAGGCCCAAACCGGCGGTGAGGCCGTGCCAGCCGACGCGAATGTCCCGCCTGCAGCAGGTATGCCCGATGGACTGTTGGCTACGGATGACGAAGATGCACCGTTCATGCCGGAAGAAGACCAAGCCGCCGTTGCCGCTCGCATGCTGGCTGATGATCCGACCCTTTTGACCCAATCGGAAATTGATTTATTGCAAAAACTGGCCGAGCGCCGAGTCGAAATCGATGCTCGAGCCCGCGAATTGGAAACGCGACAGGCCCTTCTTGCCGCAGCGGAATCCAGAATTGAACGAAAAATACAAGATTTTATAGCCTTGCAAGCCACCATCGAGAGCTTGATCAAGACCTATGATGAGCAACAAGACACTAAATTATTGAGCCTTGTGAAAATTTACGAAAGCATGAAACCCAAGGATGCCGCTCGCATTTTTGAGGAATTGGACATGGACGTTTTGCTGCAGGTGGCGGAACGGATGAAGGAACGCTCCTTGGCGCCGATCATGGCAAAAATGAATCCGCAAAGGGCGCGTGACGTGACGGTAGAGCTGAATGCACTGCGTAAGCTTCCGGAACCAATCGCGTTAACTGGAAAAAACGGCTAATAAAAACCCGTAGGTGATTGTTCTAAAAGGTTGCGTACTGGGGGCGACTCCTTTAATTAAATAATATGAACTTTTTTCGGTTCCTTTGATCGTGGAGGGTGAATGCGCTCATAAGCATCCCCATATGATCGTGATGGAACGAATATTATTATTGGCTTCATGCCTTGTTGGGCGTAAGCCTTTTGATTTGAGTAACGGTTAAGCGAAATGCTGGCCGATGAAATAAACATATAGAGTGCACAAAATGTGTAACTCGCAGAATTTTGGCACTAGCCCGCCAGAAATTGGAGTGTTCAGATGGCTGTCGATATGAACATGAATGTTCTGATTGTGGATGATTACAAGACCATGCTCAGGATTATCCGAAACCTTCTTCGCCAACTTGGTTTCGAAAATGTCGACGAAGCGATCGACGGAACCGAAGCTCTTGCGAAGCTCAAAGAAAATGATGGTGATTTTGGCTTGGTCATTTCCGATTGGAATATGGAACCAATGACCGGCATCGAATTGCTGCGTCATGTGCGCGCCAATGATAAGCTAAAGCATATCCCCTTCATTATGGTGACCGCGGAATCAAAGTCCGAAAACGTGATCGCTGCGAAAGAAGCTGGTGTGTCGAACTACATCGTGAAGCCCTTCAATGCTGACACTCTTAAGTCCAAAATGGTCAGTGTGTTAGGCGACTTCTAGGACACTGGGGAGCAACTTCATGGCCGGACGAAAGTCAAAAACGGCCACGGCTGGCAAGGCTAAGGTAAAAGCTGAGGCCGGATCTGTTGGTGCAAATCCCACAGGTACAAAGTCCCCGGGCGTTAAGTCTCGTGTGGGCAAGTCAGCCGCGAAGAGCCCAGCCACGAAGAACCCCGCCACGATGAGCAAAGGTGCTCGGAGTGCCAAGGGCGGGGCTTCTAAGGTGAAGGCCGCAAAACTTAAAGCGGTCGATCAGGTTGTGGCTGCGGCCAAGGCTGTCCGCAAATCCAGCACAAAAAAGGCTTCTAAAAAGGCCGGGCCGCAAACGGCATACGTTTATGCCGAGTTGGAACAGCTGGCGGCCTATATCGATGCAGCGCGGCGTGAAATTGCACACATTCGTCCTCACGATGTTAAGGATGAGTATCTTCCCGATGCAGCCGATGAACTGAACGCCGTGGTCGAGGCGACTGCCGACGCGACAAATGCTATTATGGACAGCTGTGACGCTATCGAAGCGGTGATGGGTGAGGTTAGCGCCGAGACATCGAGCAAGTTAATGGATGCCACGACGCGTATCTACGAAGCCTGTACGTTTCAAGACATCACCGGGCAGCGTATTGGTAAGGTGGTTACAGCGCTTCAAAATATTGAAGAACGCATTGACGCGCTGTTACATACCTTGGGCGATGAACAGATCATCCCAAAAGCGAAAAGCACCACAAAGCCCAAAACCAAAAGTAAAATCGAAAACAACAAGGTCATCACCGATGCGGACCTGCTTGAAGGTCCCCAGCTTGGCGACAAGGCCAAAAGCCAAGCTGAGATCGACGCCCTTTTGGCAAGCTTTGATTAGACCTCACGATGAGCACGACGGACGATCAGATCCCACCGCCTTCTGAAGGGGGTAACAGCACCTTAGCTCTATTCTTGGGGCTGTATTTGGTGGTGTTGGCTTTTTTTATTTTGCTGGTCACCATTTCCACCGTTGAAGAAACAAAATCGAAAAAGGTGATGGACAGTCTGTCCAGCGCCTTTACATCGATCGTGCCACCGTCTGCGGATCTAACGTCCTTTAAATCTAAGGATGGTGATGTGTTGGCCGGGCAGGAATTCCAGCAACAAGTCACGGGTATTTTTTCGACCGCATTGGGCATCGATAAAGTGGAAATGGTGCAGCCGGGACGTCAAATGCGTCTGCTGATGAAGGCCGACAATTTGTTTTTCACCGACGAAGCACGCATTCGTCCGGCGATGTACCCCCTACTGGATCGCACAGTGGCGGCGCTTTCCAATCGCCCGCCGGGACTGCGCTTTGATTTGGAATTCATCATCGGTGTCGAGACCGCCGCAGATGGTAAGACCATGCCTGTCGAAGAGACTCTGGAGCTGCGCCGTGCCGGGGCTTTTGCAGAAGAAATGAATTCTCGGGGCATTCCCCCCGACAGCATTGCGGTGGGGATACGCCCCGGGCACGTTGGTGAGGTGGTGATTTGGTTCTACACACGTGATATTGAAAAGACAAAGTTGAAGTTTGAAGAAGGAGAGCAGTTTCAAGGCCTCCGGTGATAACAATCCGGATGCTTGAACGTTAGTATCATGCTCGATGATGAGATGAATTCACAGCTGCCTGGCACCGAACGCCCGAATATGGCGTGGATGCTCACATTTACGGATTTGGTGTCTTTGATGCTGACCTTTTTTGTGATGCTGTTTTCCATGTCGTCTTTGCAGATGGATGAATGGGATGCGATGACCGATACGCTGACTCAAACTCTCAATCCGGGTAAGTTGACCACGGTTGCCGCCGCCACTGCACAATTTAATGTCGGCACCATTTTTCGGCGCGAGGCCACCGACCTGGATTATCTTTCTGGCGTTTTGGAACGTGGCATCGCGGAGGATGAAATTCTCAAAAATGCAAAGATTATGTTGCTGGGTGACCGCCTCATAGTGGCGTTGCCGGGTGATTTGCTGTTCCCATCCGGGCGTGCGGTGATGCCGGATGAAGCACGCTCCGCGATGTTCACATTGGGCAGTTTGCTGCGCAATGTCGGCAACCAAATTGGCGTCAACGGCCATACAGATCCACTGCCACCGTCCGCCAAAAGTGGTTTTTCAAGCAATTGGGAGCTGTCCTTAGCCAGGTCATCTGCCGTCGCCAACGCGTTGCGCCGGTCTGGTTATACGGATGACATACTGGCATTTGGTTATGCCGATAGCCGTTATGCCCAACTGCCAAATCTGTCCGAGGCCGAGCGCACCAAACTGGGCCGCCGCGTGGATATCGTATTGTTCCCAACAGTCGGGGGAAACAATTGATGCGGCGGTTGTTGTCGAGCTTTGTGATGGTTGCGGTGTTGGGCGCGATGCTGAGTATTGTGAGCATTGATGCCCAGGCCGATCCGGTCCAGGTGCGCACCAGCACGGGAAATGGTTATGGCCGCATGACCTTCAACTGGCCTCAACCGGTCGGCCATCAGGCGCTCAAAGATGGTGATCGTTTGGTGATCAATTTCTCTCGTCCCATCGAAGCGGACTTGCGCCAAGCCGTGCGTGCTTTGAGCAAATATATCGTTTCAGTGCAACCAGCGCCGAACGCGACCTCTGTGGTGTTTCGCATCCGGGGTGATTTTTCGGTACGCAGCTATGACAGTGGATCATCAGTGGTGGTGGATATTGTCACCACGCCCTCCACAACGTCCCAAACGTCAGCAGCAAGCCCGGCATCAAACCAAGGCCCCAAAATACCGGTGCGTACCGGTGTACATGATGATTTTACGCGGGTGGTCTTTGACTGGCCCCGTAACACAGCGTTTGAAGTCGTGCGTGATGGCTCCAAAGCGATTATTAAATTTGCCAAGCCCGGCACCGCCAATGTTTCGCGTTTGGCGCGGGGGCGCATTCGCAATGTGATAGATGCCCAAGCGAGTACCGAAGACGGCAATCTCCAAGTTGAGCTGAGCGTCGATGCGACGTCGCAAATCAAGGCGTTCGCCAGTGGGCCCAAGGTGGTGATTGATATCTATCGCCCTGGGACTCGGGATGCGGCCTCAACCCCGGCCTCGGCTCCGGTCGCAAAAGCCGCAACCGCATCTCAACCGGCAAGCGAACCGCAGCGTGCTTCATCAACACCTGAAGAACCGCCAACACCGGCTGCGGCACCACTTGCCCCGGTGCAACAAGCGGCGACAAAAGCGCCCAACCCTGAAACCGTGCCATTAAGTCTGGAGCCGAAAGCTGCACCGATATCAGAGGCGTCTAATCAAGAGGCGCGGGTGCAAACTCGGGCTCAGGCGAGCCAGGTAACGGATGGCGTGGTGGTGCTTAAATTCAATTGGGATGAACCGGTTGGTGCGGCGGTGTTTCGCCGCGGAGAAAATCTCTGGGTGGTGTTTGATAAGCGTGCCGACATCGATACCGAAGCCTTGCTCAAAGATGGTGCGGGCCTGATCACGGCGGTGGAACAGGTGCCCTCACGCAATGGTGCGGTGCTGCGC
>JAESUA010000351.1 GCA_016763255.1 Magnetovibrio sp.
CACGGATGAGCAAGCCAAAGCCGAAGCCGAAGCCAGAGTGGCCGAAGCCGAAGCCAAAGCCGTAGAGGCCGAAGCCAAGGCCGCCGCCGAAGGCGAAGCCGCCGCTGCCAAAGTTGCGCAAGCCCTGGTTATGGCCGAAGCCGCCGACGAGGCGCAGCAAGATGCCATCTTGGCCGTCGCCAGCAAAGTCGCCGCCGAACAATTCAGCGAATTGGCCGGCGGCGCAGCCAAAGCCCAGCAAGTCATGTTTGAACAGTTCATCCAACTCGCACCAGAAGGCCCCGTGCCGGGCCCTGAAGCTGGCAAGGGCATGATCTTCGTGGGCGCAAACGGGCGCGCGATCACGATTGGTGGTGATGGTGAAGTGATCATTATCAATGAAGATGGAGGTGCAATGGTTGGTGATATCGTGAATTTCATCGTTCAGGATATCGCCCGTGACGTTGAAGAACATCTTGTCGAAGACATCCCGATCATGGCTCACACCGTCCTAAATGATAACGGCACATTAACCCACGCCACAATTGATAATGATTATGTTGAGACAAGTTTTGCCGAAACCGTCACCGGGGCAAATGGTGGTGGCAACATGTCGGGTGGATCTGGAAACACCAACTTTTATTTCCCGTGGGCGTCTTTGAGTGGCGGCAGCGGTGGGACCTATAACATCACCGATACGGGTGGTATCAACCAAATTTCGTTTGATGGCATGGACAACGTTAAGTTCTATGTGGATGCGACTTCGTCCACCTCAGGCATAATCACCGTATATTCGGATCAATTTGGCACGCCAGCTACCTGGGCGACCATCACGTACACGAACATTTCACAGTTCTTGCTAGCTGATGTCACCGTTTCATCTTTTTCCACCACTAATTTTCAAACGGTGCAAAGCGGCAATGTGTTGAAATTGTCGAGCTTGTCTGCGGGGCAGGAAGCCTATGGCATTGCGGGTACGGATGGGGCTGGGGAAACGTTCACCATTTCGGGTTCTTATGATGTTGTTGCCTTTGGTAAGGGTGGTGCGGATACATTTGACATCAGTTCCTCAGGTTCCGGCCACCTGTTGGGCGGGGCTGGCGCCGATACCTTTAATTTCACCAGTTTTTCAAATTCCTGGAATGTTGATGGCGGATCTGATGGATCTGTTGATCATTACAATTATGCAGGTTGGGGAACGACCGCATACCTGTATGCGAGTGCCGGAGGCACGCTGGTACAAGATGCCTCATTAGGAAACACGCCGAGTGCCGTGCATAGCCTGACCATGGACAGCCCTGATACGTTTACCGGCTCCTCAGTAGATGACTTTATCTATGTCACCAGTGGAACATATGGAACCATCAATGGCGATACCGGCAATGATACGTTTACGCTCACCGGCGGCACGGTCACGGCCTTAAATGGGACCTCCGGCACCAACACCTATACCCTCACGGCAGGTGCGACGGTGACGACCCTGACCGGCGGTTCGGCTGTCGATAATGTGACCATCGATTCCACCCATCTTGCTCAATCGGTCACTTTCGATGGTGGAGGGGGAGTGTCGGATACCCTGACGATTATGGCGCTCAGTGGCTCTACGGTGAATTTAACATCCACCACAGCCACGCTTTTCAATTTTGAAACCACCACTGTGACAGGTGCGTCTGCGGTTTCTTCTGGAGTTACTCTGATCGGTTATAATGGTGCTGCGACGACATTGGTTGGCAGTGGCTATGGCGATAACATAACCGGCAATGGTGGGGGAAATACCCTGACTGGTGGCGGGGGGGGGATACCTTTATTTACGTCAATACTGGTGGGGCAGGCGATACAATATCCGACTTTGTATCAACAACGGACAAGTTCAACTTCACAAGCCCGGCCTTCAATGGTGCAAACGTCTCCGGTACGTTGGATGCCAATAACTTTGTATCAGGCAGTGGCGGTGCGACTGCGGCTGCAGATGCAGATGATTATTATATTTACGATTCTACGGCCCAAACCCTTTCTTACGATGCAGATGGAAACGGTGCTGGGGCTCAGATTGTAATTGCGACGTTCGCCACAGACGTTGGACTGCTCGCATCAGACATTGTGATGATTTAGGCAGCTTAAAAAATTCCATATTCGCGCATAATCCCTGGATAAACACCCCAGCATTGCCCATATTTCGAAGGCAACCGGATGTGATGTGGCCGGGGAAGCGGAGCAGGCTGGAGCCTGAGCCATGGATGGTGTCGTAGGTGATGGTGTTCTCTCATCTGATGAGAGCACGGGTAATGTTGTGACCCTCAATCCCTTTGCACGGGGTACGCATCTCAGCATTCCTGGTGGAAAGGCGTTTTTTGACGCCGAATATATCCGCGAAGGCTATGACTTGACCCTTGATGCCGGGGCCGCCGGATCGGTCGTTATTCCCGATTATTTTTTTAAGTGAATCCCCGCCTGTTCTGCTGATTGATGGGACTTCGTTGGTCAGTGCCGAATTGGCCGAAAAGCTTGCCGGGCCGATGGCACCGGGCCAATATGCCCAGCTGCAACAAGGCGATCCCCAAAGCCTCACGGTGCAGGCCTTGGGCGAACCCATCGGGGTGGTGACCGAGCTGGAAGGCAGCGTCACGGTGACCCGTGCCAACGCTAGCCAAGTGACCTTGAGCGCTGGGGATTCAATCTATCAAGGCGACGCCCTGGAAACCGGTGCGGACAGCACGGTTGGTGTGGTGTTTGCCGATGACACCACGTTCTCGCTGGATGCGGATGGTTCCATGGTCCTGGACGAAATGGTCTATGACCCCGACACTCAAACCGGGGCGTTTGAAGCCACCGTGATCAAGGGTGTGTTTTCGTTTGTTAGCGGCCAAGTGGCGAAAACCGCAGATGATGCCATGGTCATCAATACGCCGAAGGCCACCATCGGTATTCGCGGCTCAACCGGGTTGGTGAAAGCCGGTGTTGATGGCGGTGAAGATAAGATCACCTTGATCCCCGACATCGACGGTACATTGGGTGAATTGTTTGTATCGAATAGCGGCGGTTTTCAGGTTTTGAACCAGGCCAATGCCTCGACCACGGTGGTGAGTGCATTTGAATCACCGGCGTCGGTGGTGTTTTTAAGTCCCCAAGAAATTCAACAAGATTACGGAAAAACCCTGACCACCTTGGTCAAAACCGAAGCCAAAAAAGCCGTCGCCAAGGCCGAGCAAACGGCGCGTCAGTCCGATGAGGCCGAGCAAGCTGCCGCCCAGCAACAAGAAGAAGCCCAACAGGCCGAAGACGCCGCTGCCGCCGAAGCCTTAGCCGCCGCCGATGCCGAAGCCGATGCCCTGGCCGCCGAGGTTGAGGCCGCCACCGCCGCCGAAGCTGCCGCCCAAGCCCAAGCCGAAGCAGAAGTCCTTGCCGCCGCAGCGGAACTTTCTGCCACCGCCGAAGCCCAAGCTGCAGCAGAAGAAGCCCAGGCCGCCGCCGAAGCCTTAGCCGCGGAGGCCCAGACCGCCGAAGCCGCCGCCCAGGC
>JAESUA010000352.1 GCA_016763255.1 Magnetovibrio sp.
AATTGAAATTGAATATGAAACCACCGAGACGTTGAGCGCCGTCAGGCCGCCAGCCTTGGAAAATTGTGTGCTTTGCGACATCCTTGTCGCCAAGGCTTCTACGGTGGCGTTATCCGAAGCGCTCATGATGTATTCGCCAGCGGCACCTTTATCTGAGTCCCACTGCAATGCGCCACGCGACAAATTCCCTGGTGTGCTGACAATGTCGTCGCGGACTTTGAGGCGTTGTGACGCCCGCACATTGGAAATATCCAAGCCGGTGTCGGTGGCGAAAGTGTTGTCGGCGACAACGACCATGTCCGTCCCGTTGTCTTCGGAAAAACGCAAACGAAACCCGTCACCGTCCGGAACCTTGGATGCGGTAAGGCCAATGCCGGCATTATTGACGGCGGCGATGATTTGGTCGAGTGACTGTCCCGCCGTAAGGGCAACCGAACCCATACCGGCCCCGGCCGGAGAATTGGCCGCATTGTAAAATGTCAGGGTTGTATTGGACGGCAGGGTGTATGTGCTGGACAAAATATTGGTGTCGTGGATGTCGTCGGGTAGGCTATCAATATAAAAATCGTTTAGCCCGAAAAAATTGGAAAATCCAGATACCGTTTCTTCAAAGGTGCCGGCCGCAGCGCCATTGGCGTTGAATTGAATGCTCGCATCGCTTGCGGTGCTTCCATCAGCCGTAGCCGTCTGATCACGAAAGACCAAATTTGCGGTGGTGGTGTTGAGAGAAATATCCAGCTTGCCTGTGCTGTTCAGTGCCACGGTTGCACCGGTTACGCCATTGGCCTGCAACCAAGTCTGAACCGAGCTGGCGAGGTTGTTAATGGTCGTGGTGGCACCACCGACCAAGGTGCGTATGGTGGTGACGGCGGTTTGATTGCCCGATCCATCCATCAACGCAATGGTGGTGTCGGTTGTGCCGCCAAACGTGATGGATTGGTTGTCGCCATCAATAAAGGTGCGGGTGCCGTTCATGGTTTGCAGGCCGGGGAAGGGGGAGCCAGCATTATGGGCTTGGTTGATGGCATCGCGCACTTGCCCGGACAATTCATCAATCTGGCTTTGCAAATTGGTTAGGACATCGTCGCGCATATCCAACAAGCCTCTGAGCGTGCCGTTGCGAATTTCATTGGTGATGTCGTTGGTGGAGATTTGCGCGCCAATGTAAATCCCGCCGATGTCGCCTTCAGCGTGAGTCGAGGTCGGGGAAAGTGCACTGGCTTGGTCGTGCGAGATGGTGGCGGTAGAATTGTCCACCAACGTACGACCGGCTTTGGTGAACACCACCGCATCGCCATCGTCTCGGTAATAGTAGGAAATATCGATGAGGCCGGACAATTGATCCAAGGCTTGATCGCGTTGATCGCGTAGGTCAGTGACGTCCGCCGAAACGGCCTTGTTGGCAATCAATTTGTTGTTCAGTGTGCCGATGGAATCCAACAGCTGTGTTATGCGGGTTGTTGCCTCTGTTATGTCCCGGTCAGCCTGCACACGCAGTTCTTGAATGGTATCGTTCATACGCTGGAGTTGGTCGGCAACATCCTTGCCTTTGCGCATGACTTCACTTTGTTCCAGCGTGTTGGCTGGATTGACAGACAGGGTTTCAATTGCGGTCGTGAACTCGGTCAAGGTATGACCGATGGAGGTGTTGTCTTCAGGCTTGCCGAAAATTTCCTGCAAACGTTGATAATAGGGTGAGCGCGCGTCGAAGGCATTGAGCGTACCGAACTCATTGCGCATGCTTTTGAGCAGACCCTCATCGACCTTGCGCACCACTTCGCCAACCTGCACCCCGGATCCCACCCCGGAAACCACACGCTGTTCCATATTCACGACCTTGCGTGAATAGCCCGGCGTGTTGACGTTGGAGATGTTGTTGGCAACCGCATTGAGCGCTTCCTGGTTTGCCAGCAAGCCGCTTTGTGCGGTTCTTAGGGCTAGTGTGAGGCTGCCGGCCATGGTTTTCTCCTTTTTGGATTCAGTCTAAGTGACCAAATTCGGTGCATGGTCAATGCGCTTCGTAATGTGACAAACAAGTGACTTAAAGGACCTTGTCGTAGGCGACGGATGCCGTTTGTGCAGACGGACGCGACGAAGCGCCAGCCATGCCGTCGGCTCCATAGGTGCCTGCACTTGGGGTGGCGGTCTTAACCGATTCCGACAGCACGGACATAAAACGTTTGCCGGTCTCCACACCAACCTTGAGGGCCTTGGAGTTGATATCAACCAACTGATCGAGCCGCACAGAACGCTCCTTGAGCACTTCGATCAGCGCAGGGTCAATTTCGCTCATATCGTCTTCAGAATTTTTCAAGCCGAAAAAACGGATTTCATAAGCCCGGCTCAATGCCAACTTGCGATCGAGAAGTTGATTGATGACCGCAAGATCTTTGTTGAGGAGGGCAGCGTTTTCTTGCTCCAAGAGTTCGATCAGTTCCGTCGTGATGAACAACAAATCATCAATGCGTTTTGCTGCGTCCATATCATTGCACCTCTTGCATTTTGAGCATTTCTTTAAAGACGGCGTCGGCGATACCGATGCCGCCAGCCTTGGCGATGGATTTGCCGTATTCGTCGACCATTAAATCGCGATACATTTGTTCGGCTTGTCCGCCGCCGAAGGGACCGTCGGTTTGAATACCTTCAAACATCGGCTTCATCATTTGCGACAAAAATACCGCTTCAAAATCCTGGGCGGTTTCGCGCAGTTTACTGAGACTTGCATTGCGCGGAATCGACGGCAGAGCCTTGGTCTGCGTCATCGCGGTTTGCATATCAATTTGTAGATCTGAAGCCATTACATCACCTCGATTTCAGCCTGCAGGGCACCGGCCGCTTTGACCGCCTGCAAGATGGTGATCATGTCGCGCGGCCCAATCCCCAAGGCGTTGAGGCTGGTGACAAATTCTTGCAGCGACACACCGTCTTCGACCACTGCCAATTTGGAGTTTTGGTCTTGATCAACTTGTATGTCGGTGCGCGCCACCGTGGTGGTTGCGCCGGTTTGAGAGAACGGACCGGGCTGGGAAACCTGTTGGGTTTCGGTGATGCGAATGGTCAGGCTGCCTTGGGCGATGGCCACCGTGGACAGGCGCACGTTTTCGCCCATGACGATGACGCCGGATTGTTCGTCGATGATGATGCGGGCAATTTGATCCGGCTCAATGCGCAACTGCTCGATATCGGTGAGTAGGCTGACCACTTGGCCGGCGTAAGCGCTTGGCACAGTCAACTTAACGGTGCTGGGATCTGTTGGGGCCGCCGCCGTGGTGCCGAGGAATGCGTTCAGGGCTTGGGCGATGCGCCGCGCGGTGGTGAAGTCGGGGTTGCGCAGGCTCAACTTGACGCTTGTCATGGCGTTCATGTCGAAGTCAAGTTCACGTTCTACAATCGCGCCGTTGGCGATCCGTGCTGATGTTGGTACACCCTTGGTGACGGTTTCGGCGTCACCGCCTGCGGTGAACCCGCCAACTGCGACCTGGCCTTGGGCGACGGCGTAAACTTCGCCGTCGGCACCCATCATCGGGGTGACCAAAAGGGTGCCGCCCAAAAGGCTTTTGGAATCACCCAGCGCGCTGACGGTGACGTCGACACGAGACCCTAGGGATGAAAAAGCCGCTAATGAGGTGGTGATCATCACGGCGGCAACGTTCTTGGAATCAAGCCCCGCTTCGGTCGGCTTGACCCCCATGCGGTTGAGCATGGCTTGTAAACTCTGCTTGGTGAAGTGACCGTTTTTGAGCGTGTCACCGGTGCCGTTGAGACCAACCACCAGACCGTAGCCGACCAGCATGTTGTCGCGCACACCTTCAAAATCGACCACATCCTTGATGCGTGATGAGGCGTTTGTGGCGGATGCCCAGGCCAGTAAAATCAACAACATCAATCCGGAAATTCCGGCACTGACGGCTTGCATGAACATCCGGCGCGTTTTAGGCGCGATGTCCGGCTGCTGGCCGGTCGGTGTCCTCAGTGCAGTTGCGCGGTTCATCGTCGTATTTCCCGTTCACATGACCCGTTTGAGGGGCTTACTTAAAATGCGTGGGCTGCCATTGTCGCTGCCTCACGAAATAGAATGCGAATTTCATGCCATCATTGACTGGGTGTTAGTGACTTGAAAAACATGAATAAAATATATTCAGGAGGCGGCAATAAAATCCCCGCAAGGTAGGGCCTGCCGTAGAAGGGGAAAAAAGTGCCGGGTGAATGAAATGAGGAGAATTGCAAGGCTGTTAGGCCGTCGCGTTGCGCCCTTAACGTTTCAGATCACGGGCGACAGTGACCATCTCATCGGTGGTTTTGAACACCGTTGAGGCCGCATTGTAGGCGGTCTGAGTCATCATCATTTTGGTAAATTCTTCGGCGATATCAACAATCGAAAGTTCGCGCGCGTTGGGCGCGAAAGAGGCGAAGCCGTTGGCGTCTGCGGAGGTGATGAGGACGCTTCCCGAATCTGGACTTGCCGCATAGACGTTGCCGTTTTTGGCATCAAGTGCGTTGGGGTTGGAAAAGACCCCCAACGATAATTTGTAAATGCTGCGGAATGTGCCGTCTTCAAAATTGCCGATGACGTTTCCGGATTCATCAAAACTAAACGTGCGCATATTGGCGCGTGCAAAGCCATCTCTGGTGAAATTTCCGGGCGTTAAATCGCCGCCAAATTGGGTAAAGTCCGAAGTATCCAAGGTAATTGTCGATGTGGCCCCCCCGGCAAAGGTTAACGCCAAGGTGAGTGATGCTGGCGTGTTAATCGTACCGTCACCGTTAAAGGTGATGGTGGTGGCCACGGTGGTTTGGGTCGGGGTGACATTGGCCGAGGTGGTGGCGGCGACCGCGGTGTTATCGTTCAGGGCGGTTAAATTTGGCGTGATGTTGGCGGGCGTAATGGAGTTTACTGGCGCGCCACCCGCATCCGTTGTTGCCGCTGTCAGGGTATACGGGACCCCGGCCGTATTTGAGCTGATCTGGAGAATCCCAGCCCCAGGTGCTGACGCTGTTAAAACGGCACTGAGTCCAGGGTCAGCATTGATTTGATTCATTATATTATCACGCAAGCCGTCGAGGGTATTCAAAGGAGCGCCCGCGGCTGTAACGGTCAGGGTGGTGCCGTTGACCGTCACACTGTAGATGTCACCGGCGACGATGCCGCCAGCTAAGGTGACCTGATCCACTTGGGCGACACTGGCGGGGCCTTGGGTCGCGGTTGAACTTGAACTGAAACTTGTGCCTGGCGTCACGGCGGTGAGCGAGATCGCCCCGGTTGCCCCTGCGGCGGCTGTGATGGAACTGGTGATGAGGGGGTCGGCAACGATCTGTGCAAGCAAATTATCGCGGATCACATCGATGTTGGCTTCGGTGCCATCTGTGGTGTAGGTCTTCGTGATGCCGCCGGCGGTGATGGTGTAAATATCGCCAACTTCACCCATGGTGCCGCCCAAGGTGATGGTATCCACCTGTTGCACCGACGTTTGGCTGGTGGTGGTGGTGACGCTCCAAGTATTGATGGCGGTTTTGGTGAAATTTAATGTGGCGTTTTGTTTGGTGCCTAGACTATCGACCAGATGAATGTCGCGCACGCTGACGTCGCCGATCGCATCGCTTGCAGGTAGGTTCAGGTTTATCGAAGCGCTCGTCGTGGTCTCAAACTGGTTGATGAAGGCGTACTGATCGACCCTCATGCTGGATGGCGTTCCGGATGTTGTGACGTTACCATTTGTATAGGCCCAGCCTTGGACAAAAAAGCCATTTTTATCGACCAGGTAGCCATCTTTGACCGTGATGGCGGCGCCGCCGATTCCGGTGACGCTGACATCATTGACAGAGGCCGTCTCGAAACTGCCGTCTCGGGTATACAGCGATACACCGGACCCATCTTGTTTGGTGTTGAGTACAAAAAAGCCCTTACCACTGATGGCAACATCTGTGGAGGATGTCGATGAAACGATGTTGCCTTGTTGGGCGACTGTGGAGCGGTTCACAACCTTGACGCCGCCAATATCGGAAAGCTGTTGCATCGAATTGCTTAACACGGTGGAGAAGTTTGTATCCGTGCGCTTAAAGCCGCCGGTGTTTACGTTGGCGACATTGGTGCCGATATTTTGCAGCGCGGCGGCTTGACTCATCATGCCGAGCACGGATGTGGAAAATGCACCGTAGAGGGCCATTTGGCTTCTCCGTCTTACGTGTTAAGGCGCTGACCGACGGTCGCGCACAGAAATACCTGTAGGTAATAAAGCAAGAAGGATGCCAAGCTGCATTGCAACTTAGTGCTTTGATTTATAACAATTTATTGAATACTGAACCGGGCAAGGTTTGCCCTGAAGTCGCGACATTGCTCCCAAGAGAGTAATTTTTGCCGGGTCTATTTTGAGAGAGAGGCCAAAGGGGCTCAATCGGTGGGGAAGGCAAACACCTGTTTGGGGTCGGCCCATACGGTGACGGCAGCGCCTTCTTCGGGTTTCATCACACCTGGGGTGCGCACATGCAAAAGCACTTTTTTGCCTTCGTCTGCGCCCTTACCGGCAACCCGAATGTGCAGGTGGCTGGAACGTCCCAAAAGGTAGCTTGCTTCAACATGTCCCGTGGTTGAACAACAGCCTTCGGGAACGTCGCCATGGGTGCCCATGGTGACGCGGATGCCTTCCATACGCACCAGCAATTTGGCATGGCTGCCATCGGGGATGGATGGGATTGGGAAAGGCCCAAAGGGGGTTTCCAATAGGCCCTTCGTAACCACACCTTCGAAGTGGTTCATCGGCCCGAACAGTTCGGCGACAAAAGCATCAACGGGGTGAAAATACGTTTGCACCGGGGTGCCCGCCTGGATCACCCTGCCGTCCTTCATGACGACAATGTGATCGGCCATAAACATGGCTTCTTCGGGGTCATGGGTGACCATCAACACCGCCACGCCACATTCTTTCAAAAAATTCAGGGTGTCTTCGCGCACCTGCGCCCGGCGGGTCACATCGAGGCCCGAAAAGGGTTCGTCCAGCAGGAGGATTAGCGGCTCCGGTGCCAAGGCCCGCAACAGCGCTACGCGTTGTTGTTGACCGCCCGAAAGCACATGGGGGAAACTGTTGCGGTGCTTGGCCACGCCCATGCGTTTCAAACCCGCTTCAACCCAGTCGCGCCGTTGCGCGGTCAGATTTTTGATGCCAAACGCAATGTTGTCGAACACATTGAGGTGCGGGAACAGGGCGTAATCTTGAAACATCAATCCAATGCCGCGTTTTTCCGGGGCTAGAGAAACGCCATGTTTGCCGTCGGCGACCATTTTACCTTGGAGATAAATGTGTCCGTCTTGAACGTTTTCGAGCCCAGCGGCGAGGCGCAGTAAGGTGGTCTTGCCGCAACCCGACGGCCCCAATAGGCAGGTCAACTTGCCCGCTTCGGCCAGCAGGGAAACGTCTTTCAAAACTTCTGACGATCCATAAGAATGACGGATGCGTTCCATTACAAGACCGGTGGTCATGGTGCGGCCTCCTCAATATCAATGAGGGCCGGGGCTTCGTCCGTTACGGTATTTGCGGTGCGTGACTGGGTGATGGTGAGGCTCAGCAAAAGCACCGGAATGATGCCCGCGGCGACAATGGACAGTGCCGCCAAGGAGGCTTCGGGCAGCAATTCGTCGGAAGCGTATTGGTGCACAAAAGTGGCCAGTGTTTCAAAATTGAACGGGCGTAATACCACGGTCATGGGAAGTTCCTTCATGCAGTCCACAAACACCAGCAAAGCCGCCGTCATAATTGAGCCCTTCATCATCGGCAAATGCACGCGTCTTAGCGTTGTCATCGGCCCGGCACCCAAGGTGCGGGCTGCACCATCCATGTTGGCGGTGATTTTACCCAAACCTGCTTCGGCAGAGCCAAAGGAGAGCGATAAAAAGCGCACCACATAGCCGAAGGTCACGGCAATCACAGTGCCGGAAAAGATCAGCCCCGTCGAGATGCCAAAGCTATCGCGTGCCCAGCCATCGATGGTGTTATCGACCCAGCCCAGATAGATTATGATGCCGATTGCCAATACCGCGCCCGGCACCGCATAGCCCAAGGCTGCAAGGCGCGTGACGGCGCGAATCCAAGGGGTTTGCCCCAGACGCAAGCTGTAGGCGAGAAATACACCCAGCACGATGGCGATAAAAGCGGCGAGGCTTGAGAGCAGCAGGGAATTTATCGTGAACGACCAAAAATCGGCATCAAGCGTATCTTGATAAAAAATCAGGGCGTAATTGCCCAACACCCAAGCGGGAACCAAAAAACCCAGCGTGACCGGGATGGCGCAGATCAAAAAAGCCACGCTTGCCAGGGGAGGAGACAGCTCAAACCCAGGCAAGGCACGGATGTGCGTGGAGGTGTGGTGAAACTTTTGCTTTCGCCGGCCATAGCGTTCCAGGCCGATCAGCGCGATCACGAACAACAACAAGACCGATGCCAATTGTGCCGCACCGGATGGGCTGTTCATGTTCATCCACACATCAAAAATACCCTTGGAAAACGTGGAGACGGCAAAAAAATCAACGGTACCGTAATCGTTGAGGGTTTCCATCATCACCAAACTGACACCCACCGCGATGGACGGCCGGGCCAGCGGCAGGGCGACTTTGAAAAAACTTGGCCAAGGGCCTTTGCCCAAGGTCCGGCTGGCTTCTAAAACACACACGCTTTGTTCCAAAAATGCGGAACGTGCCAGTAGGTAAACGTATGGGTACAGCACCATGGTCATCATGGTGATGGCGCCGCCTAAGGAGCGAATTTCCGGGAACCAGTACTCTCGACGGCCTTCAAAGCCGAAGGTGTCGCGGATCATGGATTGGATGGGGCCGGAATACTCTAAGATATCCGTATAGACATAAGCGATGACATAGGCCGGAACCGCCATGGGGATCAGCAGCGCCCATTCGAAGATGCGTTTGCCGGGGAAACGGCACATGGTCACGATCCAGGCGGTGGCGGTGCCGATGACGAAGGTGCCGCAACCTACGCCGATCATCAACAGTAAGGTGGTCGAAACCAAATGACCCAAAACGGTGTCGACCAGGTGTGCCCAAATGTCGCCCGACGGGGTCAGCGCCAGTCCGATCACCACAAAAATTGGCAATGCGACCGTCATCGCCACGACGAGCGTGCCAAACGCCCAGATATCAATGCGGGGCATTTTAAGGCGTTTAATTGTACGCCCAATGGTGGCGAGGTGCGCCGATGTGTTCATGCGGGCTTGGGGTCCCCAAAAAATAAAAACCCCATGGAAGCCAAATGCTTCCATGGGGCCCTAGAGGGATTTACTGGTCGAAACCGACCTTGTCCATCATTTTTGTCGCGGTGGTGTGGGCTGCGACGATCTCAGATAAGTTGCGATCGTCGGCTTTGAACGTGCCCCAGCTGGCAACCAGGGGTTCCATCGTCACGCCGTCTTTCAGCGGATATTCGAAGTTGGCGGAGGAATAGATCGTCTGGGCATTCTCAGAGGACAAAAACTCCAAGAATTTTAAGGCAGTGTCTGAACGTTTGGAGGCCTTGGTGATGGCGGCGGCGGAAACGTTAACGTGGGTGCCACGATCAGCTTGGTTCGGGAACACGATGTTCACGGCTGCGGCCCAGGCTTTTTGTTCCGGCTTTTTATCATTCGTGATCATTTTGCCGAAGTAGTAGCTGTTGCCCAAGGATACGTCGCATTCGCCTTCGAAGATGGCTTTAACTTGTGCGCGATCATTGCCCTGAGGCTTGCGCGCCAGGTTGGTTTTGACGCCCCGAATCCAGGCCTCGGCAGCTTTTTCACCCTTGGCGGCGATAACCGAAGCCAGCAAAGAAACGTTGTAAGGATGCTTGCCCGAACGGGTGCAGATACGACCTTTCATATGTGGTTTGGCAAGATCTTCGTAGGTGTCTATTTCGCCAGCTTTAACGCGGGTTTTGTGGGCGTAAACGGCGCGCGCCCGCATGGTCAGGCCGGTCCACATATCGTCCGGGGAACGGTACTTGCTGGGGATGTTTTTGGCGATAACGGCGCTTTTCATCGGCTGCAACAGGCCTTCGGCCTCAAATTCGCCCATGCGGTTGACGTCGGCGGTGAGGATGATGTCGGCG
>JAESUA010000353.1 GCA_016763255.1 Magnetovibrio sp.
CATTGCGATGGTCGATAATGCCAAGTTGATCAGTGCCCACACCGGCGAATTGGGTGTGCAAATGGCGCAAATTCATCTTCCTGCAGTGATCTTGATGGATCTTAATTTACCGGGAATCGATGGATTTGAGGCCTTGCGTCGGTTGCGTAATGATGCGGAAACCTGTGATATTCCGATCATCGCCATCAGCGCCGACGCCATGGCCGAAGACATCCGGCGCGGTCTGGCCGAAGGCTTTGATGCATATCTCACCAAGCCGATCGACATCAGCCGGGTGATCGATCATTTGTCGCGGGCCATCGACGGCAGCTTGAGAGCGGATGTAACACTGAAAAATTAGGCACAAAAAAGCCCCGCCGTTGCCAGCGGGGCTTTTTGAAACGTGAGGACTTAGATCGAACTTTCGATCCATTCCTGAAGTTTGTTCTTGGGCAGAGCGCCGATTTTAACGGCGGCGGGCTGGCCATTTTTGAACATCATCAACGTCGGGATACCGCGCACACCGTATTTGGACGGGGTTTGGGGATTGTCGTCGATGTTGACCTTGGCGATGATGACCTTGTCGCCCATCTCGCCGGCAATTTCTTCCAGCGCCGGGGCAATCTGTTTGCACGGCCCACACCATTCGGCCCAAAAGTCGATCAGCACCGGGGTGGTCGATTGCAAGACGTCGGCGTCAAAGGTCTCGTCGGTAATCTCTTTCATGTGTTCAGATCCTGAAAATGCATGATGGTAATTGAAAAAAGTTGTAACAAATCTAAGGGGGTGCAGTGCACCCGTCAAGCCGCCCCGGTGGGTGGCTGCCCTGCGTGCGTATAAGCCTTTAAAACAGCGTCGTTAAGTTCCATCACGTGGGGCCCGTCGGTCCATAACAAAAGGCAGCGGATCTGCTTATGTGGATAGATTCGCGTCAAAAGAGCGCGGTAGGTGGCCATTTGGGCGAGGTACTGTTCCGGCACCCGATCAGGGTCGGTGGGGGCGGGGCGATTGGTTTTATAATCGATCACCAAAACTTCATGATCCGATACCGCCAAGCGGTCGAGACGCGCGGACACCACTTGGCTATCGATGACCCCGGAAAGGCTCACCTCGGCCAGGCTGTCGGGACCAAACAGGGCCGCAAAGTCTGGATTGTTGAGCACGTTTAAGGTCTCGTCGGCAATGTCGGTTTGGCTTTGGCCATCCAGCTCATGGGCCGGTTGGGCGAGCCACCGCCGCGCGGCCTCTGGGCGTTGTTCAGCGGCCAAGGTGGGCAGGGTTTCCAATAGTTTATGGACCAAAACACCGCGCTTAAAACGATCAGATTGATCACCCGCAAACGGGCCTAGCGCCGGTGGGGCTTCGGTTTTGGGGCGCGAAGGGGTGAGCGGCTTGGGCGGGTTTTGTTCGGCCACGGGTGGGCACGTGGCCCACTTAGGCAGGGGTTCGGACTGGATCGAAGGTGTGGCCTCGGTGGCCTCTTTGGTTTCGGCCTCCTGCGCGGTTTCATAGCGCCACAAGCTTTCGCCCTCTTTGGTGGTCATTTCGACACCGATGGCGCTGATAACCGGATGGATCAGGCTGTACCAGCTGCCCTCTGCGCGGCCCCGGCTGTCTTCATAACCGGTGATGTACAGGCGGTCTTTGGCCCGGGTCATGGCGACATACAAAAGGCGGCGGTATTCGCGTTCGCGATCTTCGCGCTGGCTCTCGGCGTGGTCTTGAAATATTTGGCAGCGCACGTCTTTATGCGGCGCCCACAACACCCCCGGCGGGCTTTGGTCGGTGCCGGTTCCAGCATTATTGCCAGCGTTCACTCCGGTCCATTGCACCCGTGCGTCAAGACGCCCATCGGGTTTGGTGCAGGTGTCGGTCAAAAATACGATGCCCGCTTCCAGGCCCTTGGCACCGTGCACGGTCATCACCCGCACCTGGCCGCCTTGGACCTCCATATCGCGTTTGATCTGTTGCGCGGTGGCACTGATCCAATGCAAAAAACCTTGCAGCGATGGGGTGTGGTTGCGTTCGAAATCCAGCGCCAGGGCGAGAAATTCATCGATCGGGTCTTGGGCATCCAGGCCCAGCCTTGCGGTTAACGCCAGGCGCGCGCCATCGCGTAAAAGGCCAGCGTAAAACTCATAAGGCGGCATGAAATCGGCTCGCCTTAAAAGCTTAGCGAGCACCTCATGGGCGGCGCGAAAACGTTCAGAGTCACTTTGGCGTTTGCCCAACTCCGACCACAAACTACCTGCGCGGCCATGGGCAAGGGTGAACAATTCGTCTTCGTTCAAACCCACCAGCGGGCTTTTGAGCAGTTCGGCCAAGCTCAGATCATCTTGTGGCAACACCGCAAAAAGCCCGGCGGCCAGCAAATCCATCACCGCCATTTGTTCGGTCAAAACCATGCGGTCGGCACCGGCGACGGGGATCGTTTGTTTTTTGAGTTGGCGCACCATCTCTTCGGCAAAACGTGCACGGCGGCGCACCAGGATCAGTATGTCACCGGCATTGACGGGGCGATTTTGCGAGGTCAGCATCTCACCATCATCGATCCAGCCTCTGATGGTCTTGGCAATCTGTTTGGCCAAACGCATTTCCGGGCGCTGTTCGTTGACATAATCCAACGGTGCGTCCCACGGGTCGGCTTGGGGTGATTCTAGCGGTTTGATGGTCGGCCACAGCTCGACCAGACCGGCTTGCCCGAGACGAAACGAATCATGGGCGACGTGTTCATCGCTAAAGGTCAAACCATCGGCGGCGTCCGGATTGGCAAACACCCGATCGACGACCTTGAGCACCGCGCTGGTGGTGCGAAATGAGGTCATCAAGGTCATCGGCGTAAAGCGCGCCCCGGCGCCTTCGATGCGGGTTTGAAAATGCACCTTCATGCGACCGAATTCGTGCGGGTCGGCCCCTTGAAACGAATAGATCGATTGTTTTTCATCGCCCACCGCAAACACCGTGCGCGGCGTGTCGTTGGTTTCTTCGTGGCGGCCCAGTCCGGAATAGAACTCCTCGGCAATTTTTTTCACCACATCCCATTGCGCCGGGCTGGTGTCTTGGCTTTCATCGACCAAAATGTGATCAATGCCGCCG
>JAESUA010000354.1 GCA_016763255.1 Magnetovibrio sp.
AGAAAGCACCACCAAGACCAAGACCGTCACCGTAGCGGCCATAAACGCGCGCCAACGCGCCGTGGCAATCAACACCAACGGAATGAGAAGGCCAAATTGTGGTTTGTAAGACAGCAGGCCCAACAGCCCCCCCGCCAGTACCGGGCGTCGGTCCAAGAGAACCAGTCCCGCGCCCATCAATGCCGCACTCAAAAATCCATTTTGACCATGCACCAGATTAACCATGGCACCGGGAAAAGCGATGGCAACAAGTAGCGTCAAACGCCCCGGCTGAATACGCCGCAACACCGCCACATAACACGGCAACGTCAACGCCATCCAAGCCACCAGCGCACCACCATAGGGCAGCACCGCCAAAGCAGCGGCGATCAATAAGAAAAAAGGTGGATAGTGCCATCCGTAATAAGGCACATCCGGACTTGCGAAAGCAATTTTTTGGGTCGTGTAATGAGCCGACGGATCATAAACACTCAGCGCCTGTCCATCCAAAGCCATCACCCCTGCCGACCAAACGTTGGCAAAGTCGGTTCCCAGTGGACGGCCCCAGGCATCAAGTCCGTCTGCAGATGTTACCACCAGCCCGATGATGGCGATGCCCCAAAAGACAATCAAAATCCATGCATAGACGCGGATGCGCTCAGTTGAGACCCAATCCCCCGCTCTGAGCCCACGCATGTTCTTCACCCTATGATGAATTCGATGGCCGTCGACCAATTTTGAGGCCACGCAGCCGAACGGGGAACTTGGATCAACGCGCCAATGGATATGGCAATGCCATAGGGCACAGATTTACCGGGCTCAAACAAACCTTGGGCACGACTGACCAACCAATTGGGCCACATTCCCAATCCCTTGCGCAACAAAATCACCAACAGCGACAGCACGCCACCGATGATCACCACCCACAGCGCAAAATGCCCAATTTGATCCCAACCAAGCCATAACGCACAAGCCGACATCAATTTGGCATCCCCGCCACCAAACAGCCCCAATGCAAAGAGAACAAACCCTAGAACCAACAACGCCACACCCGCAATCAGATGCCAGGCCATCTGCTCCATGCCAATACCGGCGATCAAAGCGGTGGGAAAAAACAATACCAGCAGGGCCAAGGACAGCTTATTCGGGATCCGCAATTCACGAGCATCCGACCAGGCTGCGTACAGCACCAACCCAATGAACGCGGCCATCAATCCTGAATGCAGGAAGCCCATTGCGTTATTCTCCTGTCCTGAACCATACGAATGCAGCTTGGTATTTACGAGTGAGATCCATCGACGAGGATCAGGAGCTCTGGAGCACAAAAAAGAACCGCCTTTGACCGGATGGTCAAAGGCGGTTCTAAGCTCTAGCCCGATGCAGACTACTGCAAGCTGTTGCTCACCTCGTTGAATTTGGTTTCGAGGCTCGTTCCCAGCAGGGTCAAGGCACCGATGATAACCACAGCGATCAACGCCGCGATCAAGCCATACTCGATGGCGGTCGCGCCAGAATCATCACGCGAAAAACGGGTCATCAACTTAGAAAATTTAGCCATTGTCACAACTCCTACGTTTTGCTCAAGGCCATAAAATAAAGACCAGACACACAAATAAGTCTTGATAGAGTGGCCTAACGACATGAGGAAGTCAAGCTTCCGTATCCAATTCCCCCTTATAAACCAAGCCATTAATATTCAGTTGATACGATAATGCAATACTGCACACGTAAGAATGCAAAAGCACCCATAGACAACCGGAGAAACACCTAGAGGGGCGTTTTAAATGGTGCGATCAAGACCCAAACAGATCGGCTTCATCACTTAAGGGGGCTACTCAAACGACATTAACGCTGCGGACGAGACATAGATATGATGTCGGTCACAGCATCATGCGCCCAAATAAAACAGTGAAAATATTTTGATTACAGATTCACAAGCAATTGCAGACGCCCATGATCCTTAATCACCAGAGATTTATGTTTTCGCCCGACGATGCCTTCGCGCGCCAAATGGCCAATGGCCATGGCAACATCCTCCCTTGATGTGCCACTCCAACTGGCAATTTCCTCATGCTTTGGCAAAAAATGGATCAACCATGTGCCATCGCCTTGCGTGTTGGGTTCGGACATACGCAACAATTCGTAATAGACACGTTGGTGTGGGCTGAGTGTACTCAACGAGGTCACACGATTGTTCAAGGTCCGAATCAGGCCCGCAAAACGCTTTAGCAACATGATCGAAATGCCAGGGCAGTCCATCAGCAGTCGGCGAAATTGTTTGCTTGGCAGAGCGGCCAAAATTGATGGTTCCAAAGCACTGACGCGTGCTGAGCGCCGCGAAGCGTCAATGGCGGACATTTCGCCGAAGCTGCTGCCCTCTCCAAGTTCGGCCAGGGCGATTTCTTGATCATTGGCGAGAAAATCCATGACCTTCACCCCGCCCTTAACAATAAAAAAGACGTCGGTGGATTGATCGCCCCGATCAACGATAACTTGGTTGGCGCCAAAGCGCTTCCACGTGCATACGGACTCTAGATCGCGCACCACCTCAGGCGGCGCCTCGACCAAAAGTTCGATGCCATCCAATTTTCGTTCGTTCGTTTCGACTGTTTGCGTTTCGTCTTCGCTCATGAACCTAGCATTTACCAGCCTCAGATAAAGTTACTCATCATTGCAAAAGAACCGTTCAATTACAATGCGCTTGACGCACTACTCTGTATCATTGCGAAGAGTCAGATGCTGGCGTATTGGTGGTTTCACGAAGAACCTGTTCATTGGCAATGCGCCAGCGATTGGGCATCAATCGTTTCAACACCACACGGCGACGCAGTTCCGGGTCCGTGAACGTCACGCCAACGGCGTGATCATCGGTCTTGAGCCAGGCAATTTCACCGTTCAACGCCTTGTAGTCAGATAAGCGTTCAAACACCAATTGGACCTGCTGATCCTTAACCAAAACCGCAAAGTCACTTGGGGATTTCAACTTTATCTTGGCACCACCGGCAGAGACATCTGAAACAACACATGGATAGGCTTTGCCGAACTGACTAAGGCGACCACTGTAAACGGTGGTTAAGCGCACCGCATTTCGGCGTTTGGTCAGGTCACCCACGTTTAATTGCGCTTGTTGTGGCGGCTCTTTGGGGGCCGAATCTTCGGGCTTCTCACTCATTTGGGGCCCTTTTCAAAGCGGCGGTAAAATGAAAGATTCGTTTCAAGCTCACCCAAATCCAAGTCCATGGCGGCCAACGCACGGGCACGTTCAATTTTACCATCAATGGCATATAACAATGCCAAGTTTTGGCGAATATGGGGATGCTGGCGGTCGATCCCCGCTGCCCGTTCTAATGTTTTGGTGGCTTCGGCCAGTTTCCCCGACATAGCCAAGGACATCGCCAAATTATTTAAAACAACGGGATTATTCGGAGATACCTGCAAGGCGCGAGCATAAGCCTGACTGGCTTGCTGATAACGCTCAAGCGCATCAAGGGTGACGCCTGTGGCCGAATATACCTGCCAATTGTTGGGCATCAAAGTTGCGACTTTACTCAACACCTGAAGCGATTCATCTTTGCGTCCCGCCGAAAGTAGGGCCTTGGCAAATTCAAACTTCACAGTGGCATCACCAAGCAGGTGTTGGGTTTTATCTTCAACATAAGAGGTGATCTCACGAGACCGGCCACTGTAACGCATGTTGCGAATAAAAGCCGCGAGCACCGCCGGGTCATTATAACGACGTTCAAACAACCGCCCATAAACGGCGGCTGCCTGCTCGTAATTATTGGCTAACTCGGCCTCACGGGCCGATTCAAAAAGGGTTTGCTGCACCACATCCAATGGAGTCTTTTGCGCCCGTGTATCGGGGCCACCAGAAAGGGTGGTTTGACAGGCCGTCATCACCACCAAGATCGCACCGAGTGTGACGCCGCGTAATATCGATTTGAAAGTCATCGTTTGATTTTCCCCAAGCATGGGACAGCGTGCCTCATCTGGTCAATGTATCTCAAGAACTCTGAGTTTACAGCAAAGGGAGAACGGGTACATCCCGGATCATCCGCCTCTCACTCACATCTTCAATATGAACATATCTGACCACATCTCCCAACGGCGTGACCGACATCACTTATGAAGGTCAATAGAACATATAAAATACAAACAAATGATTTAATCTGAAAACTGCACACCATACGATTTATATGAAAAGGCATTCACACCATTGTTATGGCGACACAAATAAAGATTCGGAACCATTATTTTCAACGCTTCAATGCATCAAAATCGGCTGCAACTACAGCTGAATTCACCATTTTGGCGGCGGTGCAGCTTGACGATACCACGGGCAATCCGGTGCTTGATTGGTTCGATGGCTGGAACGCAAGGACGATCATCAACCCGACCACCCTGGCGGCAGGGCGCGACAAATCTGGCACTAAAATCGTGACCGTCAACGGCGTTGATAGCTACACACCACTCAGTTCTCGGATTTGAACATCGACCGAGAAAAGTCGATTACATCATCAAGAACAGAGCCACATGCAGGCACGGAGAGCATCATGAAAAGCATCAACCGCTTACGCGCATATATGCAAGGACATATGCACCATTTTGAGTCTTGCGAGCGCGGTGCCAACTCAATCATGTGTATAAATTGGTTTCCTTGCCACCACTTATTCATCAGACTATATAAATACAAAATAACCAGAGTGGATCGGGTCATGATAGGCAAAATGTTAAAGGCGTTCTGCGGTCATACTCGCGGTGCAGCTGCGGTGGAAATGGCTCTAATATCGCCGGTGGTCCTTGTGATCATCCTGGGCATCATAGATTTTGGGTTCCTTGTCCATAATTCCATGCAGGTTTCCAGCGCGACCCGCTCAGGCATTCAATTCATCATGGAAAATCCAACCAGTTACTCAGCAAACGCAGCCACAGTCGTACAAAGTGCTACAAATTTGCCGTCCGCATCGGTTAGTGTGACCACCAGTGAAGGGTGTCGGTGCCTTGGGTCGGCGGCGTCAGTCGACTGCTCTACAGACACGTGCAGCGGTAAAACCCCTCCGAAATACGTAACCGTCACCACAACCTACAGCCATGTTTTAATCCTGGGGTTCCCCGGAGTGCCCGACCCCTGGACCATCACAAGAACAGCCAGCATCCGGATTCCCAACAGCTAATAGCAGGCATTTATCACATGCATCGCTCGTCTCACCATCCACTGCCAGTCGCAAATCGTTGGCGAAGGCTATTGATTCGTTTTCTGGGGGAGCGTGGCGCAGCAACGGCTGTCGAGGTCGCGATGTTGGCGCCGGTGCTTATCTTGATGATATTCGGGGTCATCGAGTCCGGCCGTGCACTGTGGGTTTTAAACACAATCCAACGCGCAGCAGAATCAACAACCCGTTACGCCGCCGTCAACAGCAGCGCCACAGACTCGACCCTACAAACTCAAGCACAAACCCAAGCTGTAGGATTGAACACCAGCAATTACACCGTAACCATTACCCACGATACCACCGGCGGTGTGAATTTCGTCACCGTGTCGGTCGACTATCAGTTTACGGTTGCGGTGGACATCATCGGTTGGGGAACCATTGGCCTGTCGGGACGGTCACGAGCACCGTTCAACAACTAATACCAAGCTGCATTATTCAACAAGTGTAATATCAGCCCCACTGCCAAGGCTTAAAGTCTCGTCATCAGATGCTTGGCAATTACTGGCGATATCCACGTTGTTGTGCATCAACACAAAGTCAGAAACGAACAATGCACATCCACCCGTAGCCGTTGCCCGGTTGCTCAACTCAATTGTTTGATTTGGAAAATACAGGGCACCTTCAATATCAAAGCTGATGCTGTTGTGGAAAACGACCTGTTTACTAGAGTTCATATTAGGGTGGCCAACAAAGGCCAAGCCTTCATAGGTGCCACTTGTCGGGGCCGTGATCGTTAGATCGCCATTGTTACCGAAGTCTAAATCGGACTCCTCCATCATGACAAATGTAACACCTGTGCCCTGGACATCGACGTTGCCTTCGACGGTTAGTTTACTGTCGATATAGTATATTCCAGCTGCCAGTATGACATTTCCATTGCCCTTGAAAACGCAATCCTTGTAATAGCCTGGCGAAAGATATTCCGTCTTATTTCCGGCTGTATTTATATCGCAGCTCGAAGGGCTGCCACCCGTATTCGCACTGATGTCGCTCAAAATATCGCTTTCACGATCAGCGTATGGATCACTCAGTTGAGCTGCGCCTTCATTCAAAGTACCGGTAACTTGCGAATTTGGAGAATTTTCGTGAACGCACCCCGCCACACTGGTCTTTCCTGCAATGGTGGAGTTGTTGTCGAGGTATAGCGCGCCGCTGCTGCCCACCGAGCAATAGTCTGAATTCACGTATACGCCGCACTCTTTGGGGAGATCCACATTGTTGTGAATGTGCATCGCTTTTTCATCGGTGGTATTCAACGCCATAAAGCAGTAACCATCCCCCGTACCTCCCTCAGTCCACGCCACAGCACGTGTTGAAATGCCAACACTGTCATTGCTTAAAAATAACCCCGCAAACAGGGGCGCCGTGGAAGCGCTTAAGATAACTTCCACATAGGCAGTGTCACCTGAATACGTACCTGCAGTCGGAGGGGAGTTAACCGCCAGCGTGAAATTGTCGCCGACCGTAAAGCCATTCATTGAGGCTTCTTCGGTAGCGGCCGAGCTGATATCTGAAACCGACCCCCCGCTACTTAACGTATAGGCAGCTGCGATAA
>JAESUA010000355.1 GCA_016763255.1 Magnetovibrio sp.
CTTTCGCAGAACGAACGGATGGTGCGAATTTTCAAACCACCGGGAACGTCGAGCACCTGGGCAAACAAACGCCGCGCGGTTTTGAGTGTTTCTTCATCGGGCTCGCGTTGGGTCAAAAGAAACAGGTCGTGGCTTAAGGATTTTTCATCCATCACCGCCCATTGGCCGAGTTGGGCGTTGATGCGCTCGGCCATTTCGGCGGCCCCGGTTTTGGTAAACGTCAGGCACAAGATTTTTTCGGGGCGTGCGCCTTGCAGCAAAAGACGCGCGATGCGATCGACCAAAACGCGGGTCTTGCCGGTGCCCGCATTGGCCGACACCCATACAGAACGATCCGGGGCGGCGGCCGCATATTGACCGGCGGTGCGTTTAAAGCCGCTCATGTTTCGCCTCCTGCCGACCATTCTTTGACCCGTGCCAGATGATCAAAATCACCGAAGCGGCCTTCGAACATGGGCCGCGGGCGCGATAGGTAGGGGGTGGTTTGATCTTCGAATTTATGCACCAATTTAATCAGCCCCTCATAGGCATATTGCGTCGCTTCTTCACCATCCAGTTTGATCGGTTTGGCTTCACCCGCCACCCGTCCGCCGGACAAACGCAGATACAAAAGGCCGGAAATACCGGCGTTGCCGTTTAGGTTTTCAAACCCGCCACCCTTCGCGATGGCGGCTTCCAGGGGCAGCTGCGGGGTCAGCCCGCTTTCGACCTGCGGGGTGGTTGGCGGTTGTCCGGTTTTGTAATCGATGATCATCAAGCTTCCGTCAAGATCAACATCGATGCGATCGGCCTGACAGGTGAGGGTGAACGGCCCGGTGAGGCCATCAAGCACGAGTTTGCCGTCGGCCTCAATCAGCGCCGGTGTGAATCCGGCCACCCGGCGCTTGGTTTCAAAATCGACAAACCAAGCGGCGATGCGTTTAAAACGCGGCCACCAAAAAGCTTTTACGCTGGGGCTGGCGATGTATTCATCAAACACCTGCGCGCCGATTTCGATCAGTTGTGCTTCGGCGTTGGCGGGCAGCTCCTTCATGTTGCGTTCGATAAAGCGTTCCAGGGCTTTGTGCACCACGATGCCGCGATCCGCCGCACCGGGATCACAATCGAGATCGTCCAGCGGCTGCAGGCCCAAGATGCGTCTGGCGTAAACCGCATAAGGATCGCGGATCCAGGTTTCCACCTGGGTCACCGACATGCGCTTGGGGCGGGCGTCTAAGGGCGGTGTTGGGCGGGGTTCAGCACACGGCTGCGCCGGTCCGTCGGCATGGCTCAATGCCTCGGCCCAGCTCAGCCATTGCGGTTCCCCATTGAGGCTGACGCCATCCAACAAAGTGTGTAAACGCACCAACCAGCGCGACGCAACCTGGGGGCTGCCGCCGGTGCGATGCGAGCGGGTCAGATATATTTTCGGTGCGGCAAAAGCCTGGGCGAAATCGTGGGCGCTCAAACCGATGCGGCGCTCCGGCAACGGCAGGCCAAAGTCGCGCATCATCGGGCGGCTCATCCATGGGCTGGCTTCGGGTTGCGGCGGCCAACTGCCTTCGTTGAGCCCGCCCAAAACGATCACGTCGGCATTTTGCAGCCGCGCTTCCAGCAGCCCCCAAATGTTGAGGCGCGGGTGGGCAGCATAATGGGGGCGCACCGGGCGACCGGCGATCATCGCTTGGATCAAGGCCGGATATTGCTCGCCGCGAATGGGCTCCAGCGCGCCCAGGGCGTCAAAAGCTTCGGCGACAAAACTGCTTAAGCTTTCGCCCGCGTCCCCGGCCCACAGGCGGCGTTGGTCTTCATCATCGCCCCATTCGGCTAAGCGTGCGGCGGTGTCGGCGTGCAGCTTGACCAATTGAGCGGCATCGCATGAGGACTTTTGCAGGGCGTTGGCGAACGGCTCGATCATGTTGTGCAGCAGGTCGAGCACCATGCGGATGCTTTTTTGATCCAAGCCAAAACGGCCAAAGCGCCGCGCCGCATTTTGATCGTGTAAAAACACCCGCAGCTGATCTTGCAGCCCGGCCAGGCCTTGGCCCGGGCGCGGTCCGTGCAATAGCGCGATTTCCAGCGCCCGCACCGCGGTGCGCAGCTTGGCCGGGTCCATGCCGCCCGCCGCCAAGGGATGTTTGAGGCATGACAAAAGCTGCACCGGTTGAAATCCACCGGCGGCCATTTGCGCCACCAAATTAAAAAACGCCCCGGCCGGAGTTTGGTCCAGCGGCGTACCGGCGGAATCATCCACCTCAATGCCCCACCGGCCCAGCTCGCTCGCCACCCGACGGGCCAAGGATCTGTCAGGGGTGATCAGGGCGGCGGTTTTGGGTTGTGTGCCCTCAGGGGTTTCCAAGGCCCGGCGCAAGATTAAGGCGATGGCGGTGGCTTCTTCGCGCGGCCCCGGGGCGTCGATTTGGCACACCCCTTTTAAGCTGTCCGCGGCGATGGCCTCGCCATCACGCCACAGGTGGGTGGCTTGGGCGGGCACCAGGGCGCGGTTGATGATCGCGGCACGTTGGTTGGGAGCCTGCGTATCGTCCGCCCATGGTTTGACATCGGCACGGTTGAGGGCGAGCTTTTCGAGCAATTGCGCCATGCCGTATTGGGGATGGGTGGCATCGAGATTTTGCCACACCTCATCAAGCGCTGCGACATCCAGGCCTGGCAGCACCAGCGCGCCCTGGGGCAAACTGGCGACGACCGACAAAAGTTCGGCGGTGGCCGGGATCGAACCGGTGGAACCGGCGGCGATGATCGGCGTCAAAGGCGGGTTTTGGGCCCAAGCTTCGGCCCGCGCCCGCAACAGGGCATCGCGGCGTTGGGCCGGGTCCATCAGGCCTTGTTGCTCCAACACCTGGGGCCACACAGTGCCGAGAATTTCCAGAAAATCGACGGTCTTTTGCCAGTGCTGTGACAGCTCACCCAGCGGCACCAAACCGGGCAGCCGCGATAGATCCAGGCCTTCGGTGTGCACCTGATCGACCAGGCGCGCCAACTCACCGGCCAGACGCACCGCCTGATCCGGGGTGGTGTCTGGATCCTTGGCCATCACCAACCGGGCCAACAGGGCGACCCGCTTGGCCCCACCGATGGCCGGTGGCAGGTTAAGCGCGTCTTCTAGGGTTTCGTGGCTGGCGACATTTTCCAGCGCCAGATCGTCTTCGTCGACATCGCCCAGCGGCGTCATCACCGGCAGCAACATCGCGCACCCGTCAGACAGCCGCAAAAAGGCTTCGCGCAAAGACCGGCAGGCGCGCCTCGTCGGCAGCAACACCCGCACCTGGGCGAGCTTTTCGGGTTGCTCACCGACCCGATCGATGATGCCGCGTGCCAGGGCATCGACGAATGGGGTGTTGGGCGAAATGGTGTAGACGTTGGGGCGTTTCAGCGAGGGGGCGCTCATGCGCTGCGGCCTAAGGTATTGGCGTGCATCCAGGCTTCGGTTTGATCGCGCGCCTCAGGGGTGCCGACATGAAACCACTGCCCATCATGAACCAGCCCATACAACCGCCCAGCGGCGAGCGCGCGATTGTACAAAATGTTGAGCGAATAAGCCCCGCCGGGGGCCTCCTTGAACAAACGTGGATGCAGCAGTTGCACCCCGGTGAAGACGAAAGCTTGATCGTCACCATCTTGGCGACGGGTCAGCTGGCCGTGTTTATCTAAGGTGAAATCACCATCGCCGTCATAGCCCAAGGCATGCTTGGGATCGTGCAGCAACAAAATCCCATCCATGGCATGGTCGTCCCACATCTGCGCCAAACGGGTCAGCGCGTTGATGGGTCCATCCAGCCACAGGCCATCCGAATTGCAGGCAAAAAAGGGCTCAGCCCCCAATTCATCCAAAGCATTTTCAATACCGCCACCAGTTTCCAACACCGGATGTTCGGATTTAAAACGGATGCTCGGAGCGCTGCGGTGCTGCAAATGGGCTTTAATTTGGTCGCCCAAATAATGCAGGTTGACCACCACGCGTGCGACCCCCGCGCCTTTCAAACGATCCAAGGCCCAGTCGATCAAGGGTTTGCCGGCCACATCGATCATCGGTTTGGGACGGCTGTCGCTCAGCGGTCGCATCCGCGTGCCCAGGCCCGCGGCGAGCACCATGGCGTGCGTGGGTGTCATGTCGATGGCTCCGGTGCCTTACGCTGTTCAGGCGCGATGTGGGTATCGACCCAAGATTTTAGGTCGCAGAGATCAGGGTGATCCAGGGCGCGATCCAACAAGCGCCACACCCGACCAATGTGTTTGAGGTACACAGGTTTGTCATCGCGCTGGTCCAGGCGGGTGAAGATGCCGATCACCTTGGCGTGGCGCTGGGCGGCGAGGATCGCATAGGCGCGCTCAAAATCTTGCCGGGCGGTGCCGAAAATATTCAGGGCGTCGAAGTAGCGTTCCTTCATAGCGGCTTGCACATCGTTCGAGATATCGCGCCGGGCGTCTTCCAGCAGGCTCATCAAATCATAAGCCGGATGTCCGGCTAGGGCGTCTTGAAAATCCAACAGCCCACAGGCCTTGATGCCTTGGCGGTTTTCAAGGCGCATCAAATTATCGACGTGATAATCGCGCAGCACCAAGGTGCGTGGCCCGGTGTGTACTTGGGCGAACAAATCAAACCAGATTTTTTCATACTGTGCGCGCACATCGGTGCCGACCTCCAGGCCGTGGGCGGGCATGAACCAATCTAGCAGAAGGGCGGCCTCATCGCGCAGCTTGGCGTCGTCATAGGGTGCCAGCCAATGCGGCGTGGCGGTATCCGTATCGATGGCATGCAAAGCGATTAAAACGTCGGTGGCGAGCCGATAGAGTTCTGTTTCGGATGCCCCTTGGGCCAGCAAATTGGTGAAAGTGGCATTGCCGAAATCTTCCAACAGCAAAAAACCGTTGGTTTCGTCTTGTGCCAAAATTTGCGGGGCGCTGAACTCCAACAGGCGCAAATGACCATCAACCATTATAAACGGGCGCACGTCTTCATGGCTGGGTGGCGCGTCCATCACCAAGGCTTGTTGACCATCTTGGGTTAAACGTATGTAGCGTCGAAATGAGGCATCGGCGCTCATCGGTGCGTGGTGAGCGTTACCCCAGCCCGCAGCCCGCAAAAACGCATCCAGCAGCGCGGTGCGACTGCCATCCCCCCTTTGCGGTTCAGCCATGCCCGCAGGTCCTCAGACGTTCGGACCAGTCGGCGTTGTGCGGCACCAGTTCGGCTTGGCGGTGGTTTTTGCCTTTGGTGATGCTTAAGCGCACCTCCAGGCGGTCGCGGGGAATATAGGTGCCCATGTGGTCCGGCCATTCGATCAATGATATGGCGCTGTGCAGGGCCTCTTCGATGCCCAATCCAAATATCTCTTCGGGGTGTTCCAGGCGATAGAGGTCAAAATGCCAAATTTCACACTCGGTGCTTTCATAGGTCTGCACCAGGGTGAAGGTGGGGCTGTGCACGTCTTCGTCCGGGTCGGTGAGGTA
>JAESUA010000356.1 GCA_016763255.1 Magnetovibrio sp.
CGGTGGTTTCATATTCAATTTCAATTGTCAGTTTCAGTGCATCATTGGCCAGCACGGATGCAATCGAATTTGAATACCAACAGTCCCTGACGGCTAGTCTGCAAGCGAAATCAGACAACTTTCGCGGCGTTAACTTAGACGAAGAAATGACCCAATTGATGTTGTTTGAGCAAGCCTATGGCGCTGCGGCCCGGATCATTTCCACAATTCAAAAAATGTTCGACGCCCTCGAAAACATCGTTTAATTCAATCAGGCAACGGCAGAATGCCGGATTTGAGGTAACACCATGGGAACACGCATCGGCACATACGCATCGCAACAGGTGATCAACACCTACCTGGCACGCGTACAGCAACGTATTCAATCGACTCAGCTCCAGTTGACCAGTGAAAAACGTTCTCAGGACTACATCGGTCTGGCCCGAGATACACAACGCTTGCTGGGCTATGAGGTCGATACCCAACTGTTGACCAACTACAAACGCGATAACGATATTCAGGACGTCTATTTAAAGTCTACGGCAACGGCCATTACCAGCCTGGAAACAACCGTTAAAGATTTCAAGGACCTATTGACCTCATACAACACCACGAGCCCGACGGACGAGTCCTCCGTTAAGACCATTCAAGAGCAGGCGTTCCGTGCCCTTCAGGCGATGCAATCGTATCTCAACACCGAAGTTAATGGTCGTTTTATCTTTGCCGGCAATCGCACCAATACCTCACCTGTGGATTTAGGGTTGAGCACATTGGCGGCCTTTCAATCCAAGTATGACGGCGTCAACCTCAGCTATCCCACAACGCGTGCATCACACCTTGAAAATTTTACCGGCAATGCGGATTCAACCGGTCTAAAAAACTGGCTGACCTTCACCCAGGACAACGACGGCAATGCCACCACGGCGGGCACCGGCACCATCACCGCCACCACCGCCCAATTCACCAACGTGACGGTCGGAAGCCACATTGAAATTACCGGTACCGCCAACAACAACGGCACCTACGAAGTCGCCGCAGTGACCAATGGCGGCAAGACCATTGAAGTCAACACCAAGATGTTGACCACCGAAACCGCATCAACATCCGCCGTTCTGACCGGAACCAATGGCACGGTGCTGAACAGCGGCACGCTCACAAATGTCACCTTCAACCGCACGGCGGGAACCATGACCGCGGCGAGTGGAACAATGAGTGCCCTGAAAGTTGGCGACACCTTCACCGTCAGCGGCACGGCACAAAACAACGGAACCTTTGTGGTCGAAAGCAACACTGGCTCCGTCATCAAAATCAAAGTAGCAAAAATTGTTGATGAAGGCACCACGGCACAGACGGTCGTGTCTCTCACCGCCCAAAGTTTCACGTTCACCACAGGTGTCAATACGATTACTGCTAGTGCGGGCACCCCCTTTAGTGGACTGCAGCCGGGAATGAAGATCACCACAGCAGGCTCCGCCAACAATAATACCTTCACCATAAAAAGTGTAGACAGCCCGACTCAAATCACCGTGGAAGAAAACATCCCCGCCACGGTTGCTGATGCAGACGGCAATGACACCGCTACAGTCACAACCGCGACACCGACCCTCGATATCGTTGCCAAAAGCTTCACCTATACCGACAACGTCACCAGTTTCGATACCATCGATTCTGGCGTAGCGGGGACCTTCAGCAACGTCAAGCCGGGAATGAAAATGACCACCACCGGCGCGATCAATGCTGGCAACAACCAAACTTATACGATTGCCACGGTATCCACTGACGGCAAAAGCGTCACCGTACTGGAATCCGTCACCACCGAAGTTGATGCGTTGAACGATGATACCGCTGTCATCTCCCAAGCCGATGGTAGCATCTCATCAAACTATTATTACGATGGGGATAAATTTAGCCGCGACCACCGCGCGTCGAAAACACGTGAATTTACGATGGACCTCAATGCCATTGACCCCGCTTTTGAAAAAGCCATCCGGGCCATGAGCATCATTGCCCAGGGTAAATTTGGAACCGTCGGGGCCTGGATCATGCGAGCAATTCCGGCCGCAAAACCGATGCCGTGAACTTGATGAATCTAGCCCTATACTTCAACGATACGAGCAACGCGCAGTTTGAAACGGGGTTCACCAACTCAATGCAGCAAAGCCAAGTCACACTTGGCTATCAACGGTCATTGCTGGACACCGTCAACACCGAACACACGCGACTGATTGGATTTTTCGATGCACGGGTTGCGGAACTTGAAAATATCGACGAATTGGATGTGGTTACGCGCCTGCTTGATGATAAAAATGCGCTAGAGGCGTCCTATAAAGCCATGGCCACAATTCGCACCCTCAGTCTGCATAACTTTTTGAGGTAATGTTTAGTGATATAAGCCGTTGAACAAAATTGGCCTTAGCCTGACAATGTGCAATAATCGCGAAAGACAACAAAGATGACATATAACATGGCAAAAAAACTTAATCAGACGGGCTACAGCTCTATTCCGCAGGCCAACTCTCCGCGGATGACCGAAGCTTGGGCCTTGATCGAGGCCGCCAGGCGCATCGCCGTGGCTTTGCAAGACGCCGAAGGTCGTGACATGAGCGACCCCAAGGTCAGGGCCGCCCTGCGCGAGCCCCTGCGCCTCAACTGGCGGCTTTGGACCATTTTTCAGGCGGAGCTCCTTCGTGAAGACACTGATTTACCAGAAGATATCAGGGTCAACATGCTCACGCTGTGTAACTACGTCGACAAACACACCGTCAAATGCATATCACAACCGACAGCCGAAAACATCGCCGGACTGATCGACATCAACCGCAATATTGCATCCGGACTGATGCAAAATGCACCTGACGAAAATGCCTTGAATAATGTGAACGAACAGAGTGGCAATCAACCGCCCGCCGATTACAAACCCGTTATCGAGCAGGCCTAACAAGCCAACAGAACAAACTGCAGAATTGTTGGATTTTCACCCCCGTTTCTGCTAAGTTTGTAAAACTACAGAATGTAAATGAACCGCTGGAAAGAGCTGTAGAACATGGCATCCGGAACAATTGGCAATTTAGCACAGAGGCTCGCAACCATCCATCAGGCTGCGAGTGGGCCTAGTTTTGAGTTGCAGTTTAGCCAATTGCAAAACACCGTCATTCGCCGCCTCAACGATGAAATTCAAAAAGTCAACGAGGCCGGTGGTTCTAAGGCCGAGATGCTGAAGCTGCAGCGTGATGGCCGTAAGCTTGCAGAAAATTTACCCATTGTTGAAAAATTCTTGTTCGACACGGAATCCAATAAGGGCCGTTTGTCGACGATCTATGACAAAATCACGTCCCTGGTCAGCAAGTTTACAGACGATGCCAATATGTCGGCTACCGATGTCGCCAATTTCAACACCGAACGCCAAGAAACCGTCGATGAAATGAACCGCTTGTGGCAGCTGTCATATGTTGGATTCACCGATGGGGATACCATTCGCCGCCTGAAAAATGACATTTCAGTCTTAGAAGGGTTGACGCCGGTTGAGGGTGTGGTCGATCCGGAGGGCACCGATCCGGCCACCAACGCAAATCGTTCCGTGCTGAGCAGCTTGGAAACGCTGCAAACCCAAACCTCGACGGCGCAAACCGTCACGTTGAATTCGATCAAAGTCATCTTCGACATTCACAAAGGCATGATTTCCGACATGTTTACAATCCAAGCTGACGTCACCGAAATTAATTCGTCGGCGCAATTGGCAAAATTGGCCGAAGCCGAACAAATTCAGCTCAGGTATGCTGCACTTTTGGAATCTATTTCATTGTCCTACGACGTTGCTTCTAGTTTTTCCGAGAATCTCGCCAAAAGCCTATCATCGCCAAGGCCCGAAAAGGGTTCGGTACTTAACCTCTTCAGCTGATCTGGCATCCACGAATTATTTTCTTAGCGCCGTCATGGCGCTATTTTTATGACCAAAACGCAATCTATGTTGCCTTGCCGCGATCCTCAGGATGCTCCGTATACCAAGCCTCAGTGGCTGCAATGAGTTCCTCCAAGCCTGCATGCTCGAGATTATCTCCCAAGTGCTGGGCGATCCAACTGGCACGTTTGAGATCTTGGGCCGTATCCACACATAGATTTAAATGGGTTAAATCACCGCCATCTTCACGAACCACGTTGACGATCTTAAATTGTTTGGGATGCTGATAGAAATAATGCGTCACGTGTTCAAAATCAACAGCCTCGCTCATTTGAGAATAGGCACGTTCATAAGCATCACGGCTCACCACCTCAACGCTTAGGCCGCTTGGATAGGTGCGATCTTGAACATTGGTGAGCAATTCGGCGTCATTGTCTTCACGCAGTTCAATCATGTGGTCGATCATTGCCGGAATTTCAAACGGGCTGTCACCACAAATTCTCACCATGACGTCCAAATCAAAGGCACGCATACACCCCAAGGCGCGCCCGGATACATCATCTAAGCATCCGCGATAAAGCGAGATACCGTCTTGCTGTTCAACAAACGCGGCCAAAGTATCGTCACTGGTTTCATCCGATGTTGCGACGATCACCCGGTCAGCATTTTTGATGTAGCGCAAGCGATCAATAAGATAGCCCAACAGCGGTCGGCCGTCCATATCCAGAAGCGCCTTACCGGGCAGTCGGGACGAATTCAGCCGTGAAAAAATCACAACACCGATCATGACGAATGTCCCTCTCTCATCCAATGATAGCTCACCTGGGATTTTGCGCGGTCAAACCCCTGCCCTTTATAAAGCGTAAGTGAATGCAAATTAGTGTCTTGAGTGCCGACCCGAAGTTTTATTTTACACCCCGCATAATGGCCCAATACACCTTGAATTAAGATCTTGCCCAATCCTTGTCCTTGAAAGTCCGGCGCAACGGCGATGAGATCAATGACCGCCGCGTCGCCATCAGACATGCAGGTGACAAAACCACCGAGCTGGCCCTCAATATCAACCACCAAAACCGCATCCGCCCGACCCGCAAGACTGTTGGCAACCCAGGTTTCTTTGAGGCGGTCGGCGGCTTCGTTAGGCACACGGGTATCGGCATGAAAGCGGTCGTATGAAAATGCGCTGCGGGCAATGGCCAAGCAGGCGTTTCGGTCACCTTCGCCAACCAAGCGTGCATTTTGCGGCATTTGCGCCGATGGGGAAATATCGCGCTCTAGGGTGAGTAAAGTTTCGATGGGCTCGAAGCCATTGGCGAAAAGGTTTAGTGCCGCACGCTTATCGCTCGATGCAATACGTGCGGACACCAGCCATTGACCTTGCGTCTGCCACGCGCGCACCAGCGCATTGAGATCGTCGCCACCCCCATGGCAAGGAACGACGCGCCCCACAGGCGCGCCGAACACATCGCTTTCAAAACTCAGGGTGTCAAACTGCCACTTCACGTGCGCCCCTTTAGTCTTGCGGGTAATGATCGCGGGTTTCTTGATCCCAACGACCAAAAAAGCCGACGATTTTCTCCCAACTGTCGCCTTGCCAGTCAATTTCCTGGCTGCGGTCCGTCTTCTGACCAATCATGGTCAAATAATCGGTATCGATGTAGCGATTGACCTCAACCATTTTGATCCCCGTAACCGCCATCAAGCCCTGCAAGCAATTGGCGCTGAACCGGAAACAATGCGTATCCACCGGATTTTTGGTGAAATAATCATAGAGGCGCTTTTTAAAGGGCACCAAAATACGGCTGCCGGTGGCGATCATCAGGTGGCCATCGTCTTTGAGCAACTCATAAGCCGCATTCAACATTCCGCGGCAATCTTGAGTATTTTCCAGGGTCCACATGATGGTGACAACGTCAAATTTCCGGCTTTCCTTCGAAGCAATGTATTGCTCGATGGTGCCGTGATAATTGGCGATGCCCGCATCCGTCATCATTTGACAGTTTTGCGGTGCCGGCTCGATGGCAAACACCTCGGCGCCATACTCCGCGCTCTTAACAATTTCAAGGAATTGCCCCTCGCCACCGCCAATGTCACACAGCGTTTTGCCTTTGAGGCCAATGGTCGTATCGATGAAATCCGCGACATATGTTTGACGCGCCTTCACCGCAGGAATCCGCGCGGTATAGCCCTTTTGAAAAATCTCTTTGCTCCACGCTTGGGCAATACGCTCAATCGAACGGCGACGGCGCACATATACAAACCCACAATTTTTGCAAACGTGGACCTGCTCTTCAGCGTTCAGGTAATCCTGCAACACGGTGAGTGGTTCGGCTTCAGACGAACCACACAGGTCGCAATCGAACTCGCTATAGCCTTCATCAGTCATCTTCTACTCCTTATTCAGGCTCATAATTGAGACGCCATTGGTTCCCATTGAGCGTCCAGATTTCATTGTTGCGGTGTTTGTCCACGATTTCGGTGAACTCGGTTTCATCCATACCCAGGTAATCCAGGTGAGCCTCGTGGTCGTGACTGGGATATTCATGATCAAAATCACGGACGTGCTTCAAGCCCTGTTCACGTGTCATATGGTTGTTATTAATCATACGGCAGGCATCGCGGGTCGCACGGCCAAAACCAAACTTCACGTACTGCATGTAGTAGTACAGGTTGTCGATCTTATCGTCCAAACTGTCAAAATTGGTAAAGGTGCCTTGAGTACGGCCATATTCAGCCAATCGAAAATCAATTTTATCTTTGATATATTCGTAATTTTGCAACATCGACCAACGGAAAAAATAGGTAAAATACATCGCCGTCACACCGACGTCGGCAACCTTGTCCAAATCGGGATAGATGTAGGGGAAAAGATCTTTTTCCTCGATCTGATCATCGCTCCAGTTTAGCGGGTCATCACCAATTTGATGTTCGATCACTTCGGTGTAGTCACGTATTTTTTTGTGCTCTTCGGACAGCACCCGACCGCCGTACTCAGACTCGCCATGTTCGGCATAAAAAATCAGCGGAATGCCATAGGTCACGGCAACGCGCACCGGCAGGCTATTCACCCCGGCATCCCAGTGAATTTTAGGGTTGCCACGTTCGGTGAAGAAACGCTTGGACAAGCGGCGCGATACCTTTTGATTGGGCCGCACCATCAAATGATCAAAACCAAGCTTGAGCATCTGCTCGCGGTTGTATTCAGACGTCGAATTCGGAACCAACGGCGAGAAGGTCACCAGCAACGGATTGAGGCCAAATTCAAATTTCAGGCGATGCGCAATATAGCTGGAATCTTTACCGCCCGACCAAGGCACGACGCAATCATAATCAGGATGCTTTCCCCGTTTACTTTCAACAATGTCCAAGAATTCTTTACGCCGCGCATCCCAATCAATTTTTGGTTTGGAAGCTGCGTTGTGACACGCGTTGCACACACCTTGCTCATCGAACACCACCCGCGGTCGGGTGTTCGGCATCAAACACGTTTTACAAAATTGAACCATGGTTGTTCGCCTAATTATCTATAGCCGCACATCGACGCCGTTCTTTGCCAGAAAGGCTTTGGCGCTGTGAATGCTTTGCTCGGTAAAGTGATATATATTTTGGGTACAGACGCCGGATACGCCGCATTGCTTAAATGCTTCAGCAAAGTGTTTCCAAGACCCTGCACCGCCCAAGGCCAGCACGGGAACGTTGACCGCTTCGCTGACTTCGCGGCACAGATCTAAATCATAGCCTTGAAGCCAGCCATCGCGTTCAATGGCGGTGATCAACACCTCACCCGCGCCAAGGGCCTCACCTTGCGCCGCCCACTCCGTAGGTGATTTTCCGGTCGGCTGCGATCCAAAAGTCGAATAAACCTCATAGCGGTTTTCATCAATTTTTTTGGCATCAATGGACAGCACCACGCATTGTGCCCCGTAAAGTTTTGCAGTTTCGGTAATCAATCTTGGTTGCTCCAGCGCGCCGGTATTGAGCACCACCTTATCCGCCCCATAGCCCAACAAACGCCGCACCTCGTCCACATCACGAATACCCCCGCCGACCGCCAACGGAACAAAACACTTGCGCGCAAAGTGTTCGACAACCTTATAAAAATTCTGCCGGTCACCTTGCCCCGGACGGGTCACATCAAGGATAACAACCTCATCAACGGACCAGGCATCGACAAAGCTTAAGGTATAACGATAGTCGGGCTCGAACAACTTGGTGCGAAATAAAACCCCGTCGTTGAAGGTCAGAACGGTGATGAGGCGTTTGCGCAACATATCAATGTTCCATCATCAAAAAGTTCTTCAGCAGCGCCAATCCATCCAACTGGCTTTTTTCCGGATGGA
>JAESUA010000357.1 GCA_016763255.1 Magnetovibrio sp.
CTGGACGCTCTGCATGACCTCGGCGCTCCAGCACCCCTCGTAGTGCTTGGCGATGAGGCCCCAGGCCTGGATCAGCTTGGCCGAGAAATCGAAAGCCTGCGTGATGGTCAGTACACGGTCGGCAAGACCCTTTCGTTGGCCGATATTCTCAAAGAATCAAACCGCGCCCTGCACGCCAATGACGATGCCTATTATGCCATCCCCGACGATCGCGATCTGATCGCCCAAGAACTGTTCTTGTTTGAAAATTCAGGATCGGATGATCTTGAAGATTTCGTCGACAGCCAATTTCAAAAGGCACGTTTTACCGCCAAGATGCCGTGGGTCGATGCCATTCACCTGCGCACATTGGATGCTGAACTCACCGAAAAATTTCGCGCCGTTTTGGGCGATGAGGTCGATATCACCGTCACCGGCATGAACGCCTTGCTGGGTCGCACCATGGAAGCGACGATCTATTCCATGACCAACAGTTACCTCATCGCGGCGGGTGTGATCACGTTGATGATGATCTTATTCATCGGCAACGTGCGCCTTGGTCTGGTATCGATGATCCCCAACCTGATGCCGATCATCATCGCCCTTGGCCTCATGGGCTGGTTGGGCATCAAGCTCGACCTGTTCACCATGTTGATCGGTTCCATCGCCATCGGCTTGGCGGTGGATGACACCATTCACTTCATGCACAACTTTCGCCGTTATCACCACGAAACTGCCGACGTACGCTTGGCGGTGCGTAAAACATTGCTCGGCACCGGGCGCGCTATGTTTGTCACCACGGTGGTCTTGTCGACGGGTTTTTTCATCTACACCCAGTCGACCATGAGCAACCTGTTCAATTTTGGGTGGCTCACCGGCATGACCATCATTTTGGCCCTGTTGGCCGATTTTTTCCTGGCCCCCGCACTAATGGCGATGCTGCACAAAGCGCAGCGGTTGCCTAACGATGCCAATTAATGATACCGGAGTTTAAGAGCATGAAAACCGCAACCGCACTCCTCACCGCGTTGACCCTGTCCTTATCGGTCGCGCCTGTCTTTGCCGCCGAGCTCAGCGCCCGACAGATTATGGAGAAGGTCGACAATCGTGAAGATGGCGATAACCGCGTCTCACAAATGCAGATGGTGATGATCGACAAAAATGGCGATACCCGGGTGCGTAAAATGAAAACCTTCGATAAGGATCTGATCACCGATAAGGGTGAAGAAGACCGTCGTCGCATCATGTTTTTTCTTGCCCCTGCCGACGTCAAGGACACCGGCTTTCTCACCTATGATTTTGACGCTTATGACAAAGATGACGACCAATGGCTTTACTTGCCGGCCTTAAAAAAGACCAAGCGCATCGCCAGCACGGATAAGTCCGGCAGCTTCATGGGATCGGATTTTAATTATTCCGACATGACTCGTAAAAACCTTGATGCGTATGACTTTAAAATACTCAAAGAAGCCAAGGTGCGTGGTAACATGACCTGGGTGATCGAGGCGCTGCCCAAATCCCAACAGGAAATCGATGAGACCGGTTATAAAAAATCGGTGCTGTTCGTGCGCCAAGATAACTTCGTCGCGGTGCGTGCGGTGCATTGGACCGATACCGGCGACAAGCTTAAGTATCTTGACGTCACGGGTTTGGAATTGATTGACGACGTGTGGACCACCACCGCCATGTCGATGACCACCAAAAAGAACAAAAACACCATCCACAAAACCGAGCTGACCTTTTCCCGAGTGCGCTACAACCAAGACTTAGCCGACAGCCTGTTCACCTTGCGACGCTTGGAAAAAGGTCTGTAACTCCGATGAAAGTTGCCATACACCTTTGCCTGCTGCTCGGTTTTAGCTCCCTCAGTGGTGCCCAGGCACAAAGTTTGGATGACGAGCTGGGCGGGTTTGATGAGCCCGTTTTGACCGACAAAGCCGTCACACCGATACTCGAAGACGACGTGCCGTCGGCATGGACCTTGTCCGGCAGCCTATCGTTTTCCGCCGCCTATGATTACACCCAAAACAGACCCACGGCCGGTCAATCTGACAAACGCGGGATGAGCCGGGCACGGCCCAAAGCAAGCTTCAAACTGAAAGGCAACTTGCCCGATCAGTTTGCCCTGCCGGTGCGCATGCTGGCCGAAGTCAGCGCCGCGCATGAGATGGTTTACAGCCTGCGCGGACGCAACGATTACAACGATACGGTCAAAAATTCATTCGAACGCGATGTCATTTTGGGCGAAGCGTATATCAGTGCCGAGCTGGGTAACGGATTCGAATTGACCTTGGGCCGCCAGACAATTGTCTGGGGCACATCGGAAAACCTGCGGGTGGTCGATATCATCAATCCACTTGATCGGCGCGAATTGGGCATGGTCGATATCGAAGACGTGCGTTTGCCCCTGGGCATGGCGCGCGGCGATTATGTGTCCGGGCCCTGGACCGCCACGGCGCTGATCATCCCGCACATTCGTTTCAACAAAACCGCGCCCGCCTACAGTGCTTATGACCCCAGCAACGGTGGTGCGGCGCAAAATGATTTACCTGCCGATGAACTCAACAATGCGGAGTTGGCATTTGCGCTGCGTGGCAATTTTTCCGGTTGGGACATTTCGTTTCACGCCGCCAATATTTACAACGACGCCGGCCATAAAGAAATGGTGGATGGCGTTCAGCGCATCCGCCATTCGCGTATCAATATGTTCGGTTTGAGCGGCGATGTGGCGTTGGGCAATTGGTTGGTGAAAGGCGAAGCGGCACATTTGGATGGCCTGCAAACCCTGGGAGATCCCGGCAAGGATTTCCAACGCAGCGATGTTTTGGCGGGGGTCGAATTCACCGGCCTGAGAGATGCCAGCGTAAGTTTTGAAATCGTCAACCGTCACCTTTACGGCTGGAGTCCGGCCCTCACCGGTGAGGGTTTGAAAAAGAACTCACAAGAATACGCCATCCGTTTTTCCGGTAACTACCTGCATGATCGCCTTCATATCACCGCGTTGAGCACGCGCATTTCACCGCTCACCAAAGGTGGCGGATTTTCTCGGGCTTCGATTGAATATGACTTACGCGACGCGCTAAGCATCACTGGCGGCATCACAGCTTACCACGATGGCACGCGCTCACCTTTTAACGGCATCGGTGACAACGACCGCGTTTTTTTTGAGATCAAAAAGAGTTTTTGATCGACACCCTTAAGCGCCTTCACCGTTCAGTTTTGCCGTAATACTTTGCCACGCCTTACCGGCTGCAATCGGGCAGGTCAAACCGTTTGGATGGGTGATCACGATGGTGAACGAACCTTCTTGCGAGGCCATCACCTCAATCACCGCACCGGCATCGGTTAAACCGAGTGACACGGGTTTTTCCGCATACACGTCTTTAAGTGCTTCAACAACCTTGTCGCGGCTAGCACATGTGGTGGGTCCCTGAGCGCTCGCCACAGCGGGCAGGGCCATCAGACCCATGCTCAACACGGCAGCACCCAGAATGATGTGTATTGCAGACTTGGACTCCTTCGTTGGTCTCATCGTCAGGTTCTCCTGTTCTTAGGCCCCCCGCTAGAGTGAGTTATGTGGAAAACGGCTTCTCCGTCTCGGCACATCTTTGCGCGAAGACCACGCAATCGCGCGCCAGCCTTACCCTATAGACATGGGTTGTAAGTGAGCCCGAACCAACCGGACTCATCAATGCAGGCTCAATTTAAGAAAATAACCGTTAAATTTCAGACGGTAATACCACAAACCAGAACACTTCACGATTTAGTGAAGGCATGTGTCCGGTGGGACTCGCAACGGTATTTTTCAAACCCACTTTTGTGCTATAAGCCAAACCGTTGGGCTGATGAAAGCCGACACCGGGGCGCCCGTAGCTCAGTAGGATAGAGCACCAGATTCCTAATCTGGGGGTCGTGAGTTCGAATCTCGCCGGGCGCACCATTTTTTCAATGGCTTAGAGTGTCACCGCCAATTGCGTAAAATCACCGCGTATAGCGCGGCACTTGAATTTGGAGCACAAATTTGCGTGTTTTGAAGCTGTTTTACGAAGAGGTTTGAACTGAAGTTCGTCACCTCCTAAAGCTTTACCCGTAGGCCTTCGAAAAGCGACTGGTCTAGGCGTATA
>JAESUA010000358.1 GCA_016763255.1 Magnetovibrio sp.
CGCTGGTGGACGGAGAAGACGCCAATGGTGTTGGAAAGGTCAGTTGGCATCCCGGTGAAGGCGGTCTGTCGTCCGCCCAAATGCACATGGGATTTATGGCTAAGGGCGAAGGCCTCTAAGACCGCTCATACTCAAATCGAGAGTCCTGTACCTTTACGGGCTCTCCCCTTGGCCTGGGCGATTGCGCTATAGTCGTTGCCCAGGGCCTATTATTGTGAACCGAGACGTTGATGGATCACCGCAAAGACATTGCTCCAGAAATCCCCCGCCTGCGTCGTTATGCGCGCGCGCTGTACAGCGGCGACGTGGCGGCGGCGGATGATTTGGTCCAAGACGCGGTGGAACGGGCGCTCTCTCGCCTGCATCTGTTTCGCTCGGGAAGTTCGATGCGCGCGTGGCTTTTGACCATCACTCGCAACGTCTATGTCAACCAAATGCGCAGCTTGTCACGCCGCCCTCAGGTGCGTGAATTAGACCAAGAACAAGATGCGGCGTTGAGCACTCAAGCCACCCAAAATGATGGTTTGGTGGTGCGTGATTTAAGCCGCGCCTTAAGCCTGTTGCCTGAAGATCAGCGTGAGGTGGTGCTGTTGGTGGGCTTGGAAGATCTGAGCTACAAAGAAACCGCAGATGTATTGGGTGTCGCGGTGGGCACCGTGATGTCGCGTTTATCGCGTGGCCGTACTCAACTTCGTCGTTTGATGGAGGGTGCACCCGTCCCCCGAAAAGATCATACGCATTTAAGGAGCGTGAAATGACGCCTCTCATTTCCATCAACGATAGTGACCTAAATGCTTACATGGATGGTGAGCTGGATGCTTGCGCTATTGCCGAGGTCGAGGCTTGGCTGCATGATCATCCCGAAGATGCCGCTCGATTCGCAGCCGTTCGTGCCGATAAGGTGGCCCTGCATGACCTATATGACCCTGTACTGGAGGAAGACGTGCCCAACGAAATTGAACAAATACTAAAGCAACCGCGCCCTCGATTTAAAATTCCAACCGGGATTTGGATTACGGCTTCGGTGGTGATGTTGTTCATCGGCGTGACGGCCGGTTGGAATCTGCGCGGTCAACAAGGTGATGCCCCGGCCTTTGTCCACAAAGCCTTTGCTGAACGCGCGATCGGTGCTCATGTGGTTTACGCTTCCGAAGTCCGCCACCCGGTCGAGGTCGGCGCGGATCAAGAAACCCATTTGGTGACATGGTTGTCCAAGCGTTTGGGCACGGCTGTGAAGGTACCTGACCTTGGCGAACGCGGGTTCTCATTGATCGGCGGGCGATTGTTGGCCGATGAAAGCAAGCCTGCAGCCCTGTTCATGTTTGAAGATACGATGGGACGGCGCGTGACGGTCTACGTGAAGGCGCAAGAGGGCAAAGACACGACGTTCCGCTTGGCACGCACGATGGAGGCCAATGCTGTTTACTGGGTCAATGCCCCTTTGGCTTATGTTTTGACCGGGGATTTGGGGCGCGAAGAACTGCTCAACATTGCCAATCTTATTTATCAGCCGCAGAGCCTTTAACGACTCCGCCCGTTTGGGCGGCTTAGCCCCCAATAGCCCTTTTCCTGTCCGCCCTGGCTACATTCGTTACAGGTCTGTGTACTTTTTGGCATTGCCGCGGGCTTTTTCAACCGGATACTTGGCCTCGTTGAGGTCGATTTTGCGGTGTGCTTCTGCGACCAGATCCAGCCCCGCGCGTTCCGCGATCAGCAGTAAATAGAGAAATACATCAGAGACTTCTTCGCCCAGGCGGGTGCGAAAGTGTGGGTCCTTGGCGGCGTCTTCGACGGCTTGGGAATCCTTCCACTGCGTCAACTCCAACAATTCGCCGGACTCGATGCCAACGGAGACAATGAGGTCTTTTAACGAGTGGAATTGGCGCCAATCGCGCTCATCGCGAAAATGCATCAATCGATGGGTTAATTCCGAAATTGGGTTGGTCATGTAACAACTTTCACGATGTTAAGATTTTAAAATAACCAGTATTTATAAACACTAAGGTTAGTAGGCACAATCATTCCAATTTATAGTAGTTCTTAAATAACATTTCTTGAATGAAGGTGTTTGACTTACATTATGAGCCGTATTAAGACTTACATGAAAGAATAATAATATTCGGGGAACACCCCGGTAAAACCCAGGAAACAGATGAAGTCCTGGGAAGAGGGGGTGGTTCGTAGCTGCGCTGTCAGGTCAGAAGGCAATCAAACCTGATAGTTTACAAGGGGGGAGACCCCCTAAAATCTATGTACTCTCTCCCATATGATCTATCAGGCACGCGACGTGTCAAAATCAGACACAATGACGTGTCGAAAAAGGGAGAATTCTCTAATGCCCACTTTTGTGCATACCGACAAGTGTGACGGCTGCAAGGGCGGTGAAGTCACTGCATGCATGTACATTTGCCCGAACAATCTGATGAAACTCGATACCGTGCGTATGAAGGCTTACAACCAAGAGCCGGAACAGTGCTGGGAATGCCAGTGCTGCGTCAAAGCTTGCCCGCAGCAAGCTATCGAAGTTCGCGCTTATGCTGATGTGGTGCCGATGGGCGGTGCCTGTATTCCGCTGCGCACCGACAGCGCCATCATGTGGACCATTAAGTTCCGCGACGGCGAAGTGAAACGCTTTAAGTTCCCGGTTCGCACCACTCCGGTCGGCAGCATCGATCCATATGCTGGCAAATCCGAACCCGGTAGCTTGACCGATAACCTGCTGTTCACCGAAACCGGCAAAACACTGCCTGTTCCGTCGTAAAACACGCACGTTTCACAAATCATTTAACTTCCATTATTTGGCGGCAGGCCGCGCAGGGTCGCTGGTTCCCGCCTCACAGGGAGACTATTAATGTCTGAAGCTACTTTCGGTAATCCCGAAATCATTGATATTGAAACTGATATCCTCCTCGTCGGTGGCGGCATGGCCGCCTGTGGTGCAGCATTTGAAGCCAAACGCTGGGCTGGTGACGATCTGAAAATTACGCTGGTTGATAAAGCCGCAATGGATCGTTCCGGCGCTGTTGCTGTGGGCCTGTCGGCGATCAACACCTATCTTGGTGATCGTTCCCCCGAAGATTACTGCCGTATGGTTTCGGCGGATCTGATGGGCATCACCCGTGATGACCTCGTCTATGACGTTGGCCGCCACGTTGATGACTCGGTTCACCTGTTTGAAGAATGGGGCCTGCCCATTTGGAAAGACAAGTCCACCGAAGGCGTGCCTTTGGTCGACGGCGGCAAGCCCGTTCGTTCCGGTAAATGGCAGATCATGATCAACGGCGAAGGTTACAAAACCATCGTCGCCGAAGCCGCTAAAAAATCCATCGGTATCGAAAACATCATGGAGCGTATCTTCATCGTCAAGCTGTTGCTCGACGACAATGAAGACAACCGCATTGCCGGTGCCGTTGGGTTCTCTGTTCGCGAGCACAAGCTCTATGTCTTCAAAGCCAACACCATCTTGAACGTTGCTGGCGGTTGCGTGAACATCTTCCGTCCGCGCTCCGTGGGTGAAGGTAACGGTCGTACTTGGTATCCGGTTTGGAATGCTGGTTCGACCTACGCCATGGCGGCCGAAGTCGGCGCCGAATTGACGATGATGGAAAACCGCTTCGTTCCCGCTCGTTTCAAAGACGGTTACGGTCCGGTTGGCGCTTGGTTCTTGCTGTTCAAGTCCAAAGCCACCAACGCATATGGCGAAGATTACACGGTCAAGAATGCCGACATGTTGAAGGACTTCGCACCGTACGATCAAGCCACCGTCATCCCGACCTGCTTGCGTAATCACGCGATGTTGAAAGAAATGAAGGAAGGCCGCGGCCCGATCTTCATGGACACGCCAACCGCGATGAAGAAGCTCGCAGAAACCATGACGCCGAAAGAAGTCAAGCATCTGGAAGCAGAAGCTTGGGAAGATTTCCTCGACATGTGCATCGGTCAGGCTGGTCACTGGGCCGGCATGAACATCCGTCCGGAAGAAACAAAATCCGAACTGATGCCGACCGAACCGTACCTGTTGGGTTCGCACTCCGGCTGCTGCGGCATCTGGGTGTCCGGTCCTTCCGATATCGCACCTGCCGAATGGCAGTGGGGCTACAACCGTATGACCACGGTCAACGGTCTGTTCACCGCTGGTGATGGCGTTGGCGCATCTGGCCACAAGTTCTCTTCCGGATCACACGCTGAAGGCCGCATCGCTGGTAAAGAAATGGTGCGTTGGTGCAAAGACCACGCTGACTTCAAGCCATCTCTCAAAGGTGACATTGCGGAAATCGCGGAAGAAATCTACCTGCCGGTTCGTAACTATTTCGAACACAAAGACAAAACCACGGCGGAAGACATCAACCCGCATTATATCACGCCGAAAATGTTCCAGATGCGTCTGCAGAAGTACATGGACGAATATGTTGCCGGTACTTCGACCTACTACCAGACCAACAAAATCATGCTGGAAATTGGTCTCGACCACCTCGGTATGCTGAAGGAAGATAGTCAGCACCTGCGCGCCAAAGATCTCCATGAGCTGATGCGCGCTTGGGAAAAC
>JAESUA010000359.1 GCA_016763255.1 Magnetovibrio sp.
ACGTCTGCCTGCGCATCTGTCCCTTCAGTCACCGCTTGCACCTGATATAACTGCAATACAGCTTCATGCGGGAACAGCGTCTTTAAGGCGCCAAAAGTAGCGTCCACAGGACCATCGCCCGTGGCTTTTCCCTGCACCTGTTCACCATCTACATCCAGAACCAGATCAGCCGAGGCTGGTCCGGCCGATCCACAGACGATGGCCAAGGAAACAAATTTTATGTGGTCGTTGCCCCGAATTTCATCATCCACCAAAGCCACGATATCTTCGTCGAAGACATCTTTTTTCTTATCCGCCAAGTCCTTGAAGCCCTTGAATGCCACTTCGACGGCGTTATCGCCGATGTCGTAGCCCAAATCCTTCAGCTTTTCCTTAAAGGCATGACGGCCCGAGTGCTTGCCGAGAACCAATTTTGATTCGGTCAGGCCAACGGATTCCGGAGTCATGATTTCGTAGGTCGCGGCGTTTTTCAGCATGCCGTCTTGATGAATGCCACTTTCATGGGCAAAGGCATTTTTGCCGACGATGGCCTTGTTGGGCTGCACCGTAAATCCGGTCACGGCCGACACCAGACGTGAAGCTTTCATGATGTCTTCACTCACCACGCCGGTTTCAAAAGGCATCAAATCGTTGCGGGTTTTCATCGCCATAACGATTTCTTCCAGCGCCGCATTACCCGCACGCTCGCCCAAACCATTGATGGTGCATTCAATTTGCCGTGCGCCGACGCTCACCGCGGCCAACGAATTGGCCACCGCCAAGCCCAAATCATTGTGGCAGTGAACGGAAATGATGGCCTTGTCGATGTTTGGCACGGTGTTGAACAAATAGCTGATCAAATCCGAAAATTCATGCGGCATGGCATACCCGACGGTGTCGGGAATGTTGATGGTAGCCGCCCCCGCGGCAATCGCCGCCTCGACGCAGCGCGCCAGAAACTCACGATCGGTGCGCGAACCGTCTTCCGCCGACCATTCCACGTCATCGGTCAAGTTGCGCGCATATGCCACGCTTTCTTTGACCTTCTCGAACACCGCTTCGGGTTCCATCTGCAATTTGAATTTCATATGCAGCGGGCTGGTGGAGATAAAAGTGTGGATACGCTGGCGTTCGGCCGGTTTGATGGCTTCGGCACAGCGATCGATATCACCCTTGGTGGCGCGTGCCAAACCACACACGGTGGAGTTTTTGACCAACTTTGCGATTTCGTTGACAGCCTCAAAATCACCATGCGATGCAATGGGGAAGCCGGCTTCGATAACATCGACGCCCATTTCTTCCAACACCGTGGCGATGCGGATCTTTTCATCCAAGTTCATGGACGCACCGGGTGATTGCTCGCCATCACGCAAGGTGGTGTCGAAAATCACGACGCGGTTTTGATCGGTTGTACTCATGGGTCTTGTCCTTCGGGTAAAGTCTTAGGTTTGCGCTTTCGCACATCGTTTTCAGTATCCCCTAGACACCATCGGCATAAACAAAGGCCGTAGGTATCAGGGGCACCTAAGAAGTAGGTTCCCGTTGAGGAGCAGCAGATCGAGCAAACGTAACGGCGCGCACAAAGCGCGTCCGTCTAACGTTTTCAAGGTGGCGGCTGGTGCCGTCATCGACTCATACCCTAATCTACTGATCGGCAAAGATGCCGTGTGAAAATATTTAACCCCGCACGCCCTCTTACGTCAACAGGTTTCAGTGCATTCTATATATGGGTTTTTTTTGTGGTCAGTAACAGTATCAATCGCCTCGATGCGCGACACGCTAAAACATCAAGATATTGAGATTTGCGCCATATGGGGTAAAACAGTCACTTCACTCGCCCGCGTATAGGAGCTCATTCATGGTCGAATTGCTGAACAAAGCCTTTGAGGCTCTAAAGACCCTGCCCGCCGAAGATCGCGAGCGCATTGCATATGAAATCCTCGAACGTGTCGAGGACAAGAGCGAGTGGGATCGCATCATTTCGTCTCCGGCGGCCCAGGACTGGATGGCAAGCGAGGCTAAAAAGGCCCTAAAAGCATACGCCAAGGTGCGCAAGAACTTATCCATGGGCTTTGTTAACATCGATCACGACAATTTACTGCGCAAAGACGCCTACTGGAAACACTTCGACGATCTGCCGCCCGATGTGCGCCAATTGGCGGAAAATAATTATCATGCCTGGAAAGAAAACCCCAGCCATCCGGGCCTGCGCTTCAAGCAAATCCACAAAGAGCTGCCGATTTTTTCATTCCGCGTCGGCATGCGCCACCGCACCGTGGGGGTGGAAGCCGATAACGGCAAAATCGCGTGGTTTTGGATTGGCTCGTTCGAACACTTTAACGACAACATCACAGCCGAAACTTAATACAAATACTGCACCGCGATGGGATAGCCACGTTGTTCACGGTGATAACTGGCGTGCATGACGGTGCGGTTGTCAAACATGCAAATTTCCCCGGTCCCCCGAGGCGCATCCCATTTTTGTTCCAACATGTATTCGCCAATCACATTGGTGATGTTGCGTTCATCAAACAATTGATGGCTTAAGGCCGCAGAGGCAAATGATGTGCCCTGTTCACGGGCCTTCAAAAAGGTCGCGATATTGGGCAAGATCAACGTCGAGGTGTCGCGTGGCGGTTGGTGATCGGGATCATCTGGGTTGCGATAAAACAGCGAATATTGATTATCGAACTGCGCGCCACGGTCCACATGAAACACCAACTGGGGAAAGATGTTTTTTTGATAGTCTTCGTCGCGGGGATGGCGAAGGCGAATATTGCGCACCGAAACCGCACCGAATGTGGATATAAGTGTTTTCATCGTCGGGTTCAGATGAAACGCATCGTCAAAAACTTCCAATGATGCTTCTCCAGAAAATTCGATGATCAGACCAAAATGCTGAAAAGGATTATCGAACGCACTGGTATGCGCTTCGGGAATGGCGGAAAAAAAATCGACAAGTTTATGTCTGAGGTTGGTAATGGCAAGGCGCGCCGAAAATTGGTAAGCGCGCAGGCTGCCCTGAATTTCGCTTGTCGGATGTTTCATCAGTCGCGTGATGAGATCATCCTCAAAACCTTGTGAGTGTTTATGGTACATGAGTGTCCACTTGGTTGCAGGCTTGCCAGAAAACAACCCCTAAGTTTTCAGCAATAACACCCACATCGGCCTTAAGGTCGACAAGCTTGGCACCCGCAACCAACGATGAAGGTTCAAGACTAAAAGTTGTATCAGGGTTGTCCGCATCGGAAAAAGTCACCATCACCACCCACGGGGCCGACAACGCCCCATTCGCGAACAACTTATTCAAGGCAATCGATAACGCCCGTACGTGCACCACGGAATCCGAATAGAACCAGACCCTTGGATGTTTCCACAACACACTTTGAGCATCGTTATGCCCCTCGCATGACCAACACGGCTCAAACACCCCGAGTTTTTTCAACTCGAAGACCAGCGGCACGATACCTGTTTCGAGGGGCGCATCCTGTGGTTCACTTGATAAGCGTAGAGGGGCCCACGAACACATGCGATGACAGGGGTTTCCCGGGTTAAAATCCGGGCAATCTTGCACACATACCGGATCCAAAAGCGGTCCTAGTCTGCGCGCACGTGCAACCTCGTCATGCACAGTCTGTTTTTGTTTTTGTACGCCAGTGCGTGGGCGTATCTTCATGCACCCGACCTCATTGTTCGTCAAAGGCGGTGGGCCTTATCCTCACAAAGATTGGGCTTAAGCACACAAAATCAATGAAAAGCTAGTCCATAAACGGCAACACCATCATGTGGTGTGTAAATCCTGATCTAGCTTGGCAATGTTGGTGGGGTTTTATCCACCGGTTTCCAATCTGTGGGCTTGCTTCAACAGCAACTCCCGGATCGAAGATAATGTTTTCAACGGAACACCAGGGCGCTGTTCCGGCATAAATTCAGCGACCATGGCACGCAGGTCGACCGATGACATCATTTTGACCTTGTCTACCCAGGCGATCGCTTGTTGAGCAATCGGGCATGACATGTCATCGGGGTCTTTGGCGCAATTTGAAAACTCTTTTTTGAGTTCAAGGTATGTATCGACTTTCCATTCCTCAAACGCTGCCGACAGGCCCAACAAACGGATCTCATCACGTAATTTTTCCAGCACCGTACCGCTCATCAACGCATTGATGACCTGCTGAAAACGCTCCACGCCTTCCCCATATTCTGCGGGGGCCGTTGTCGGATCGATTTTTTCTTCCAAGGCCTGACCCGTCATTAAGAAATGCATTTTTGCAATCACCACGACAAAAACTTCACGGTTGCCGTCGACCAAGGCGGTGCGGGCACGCTCGATCAGTTTTCGAACTTCCGGCGCTTGCGCGGTCATCGTCTCGGCCGAAGATGGGATGGCTTGGAACACCAACATCACACCCAACAGGCTCGCAAAAAGAACATTCCTCATCTTAAAATCACCTTTTTTTGCCGTCTCGATCTTGCCCAAAAACAAAGGGCGAAAGCTTTCGCTTTCGCCCTCAGCATAGCTTATCCGAAAAGAACCTTAGTTCTTTTCTTTGTCG
>JAESUA010000360.1 GCA_016763255.1 Magnetovibrio sp.
ACAGCTTGGGCATGAACCCGGAAACCTTCGGCTTCGCCTTTGCCATCGGTGTGATGGGTTATATTTCCGGCACCCAAGTGGCGGCGCGCAGGCTCAAAACAGATTGTTTCGAACGCCTTATTGGCACCGGCGGGCGCATCGGTTTAATCGCCGGTATCGCCGGTCCACTGACCGTATGGCTGGCCGAACCATCGATCGTCACGGTGGTCGTGCCGATGTTTTTTTATGCCTTTTCGGTGGGCTTTGTGATGCCCAATTCCATGGCCGGAGCCATGGCACCGTTTCCCCATATGGCCGGTTCGGCGTCGGCGCTGATGGGCTTTATCCAGATGGGTTTGTCGGCGGTCTTTGGCGCGCTGGTCGGCTGGATGTATGACGGCACCGCCATGCCGATGATGGCAACCATCGCCTTTTGCGGCACCACGGCTTGGTATTTTGCCTCAAAGATCGAAAAAAACGCCCAGCTCAGTTCCCAAAAATCGACCGAAACACACCCTTGATGAAGGTTTCAACCGGATTGTCTTGTGGGTCTTCTGGTTGATCCTTGCCTCCATCGACGACTTGACCGCTGGGCAATGGTTTGGCTTTGGTGCCCTTTAAGGCTTGGGTCATAAAGTCGCGCCACAGGCGGGCGGGAAGGCTTCCGCCGGTGACCCCTTTCATCGCCCGACCATTGTCGTTGCCCATCCACACCCCGGTGATCAAATCCGGTGTGTAGCCGACAAACCAGGCATCACGATAGCCTTGTGAGGTGCCGGTTTTGCCCGCCGCCGGGCGGTCTAGGCGGGCACGTTTGCCAGTGCCTTGATCGCTGGAAATTACTTCACTAAGCATGGCATTCATGGCCCCGGCATGGCTGGCGGAAATGACCCGCCCCGGACCACCGCCGGAGCGCACATAAAGTGGCCGGCCCGCGCCATCTTGAATTTCCGAAATACCATAAGGCCAAACGCCCAAGCCACCGGTGGCGAACGGGCCATAGGCGGCGGTCATTTCCAACAGGCTCAACTCGCTCACCCCCAAGGCCAGCGATGGTGCGTCGATCAGATTGGCGGTGATGCCGAGTTTTTTGGCGGTTGCGTGTACCCGGTCACGACCGGCCTTTTCAGACACCTTCACCGCAACTGTATTGATGGAACGGGTCATCGCCTCCATCAAGGTCATCTCGCCCAGGTATTCTTTTTTAAAGTTGCGCGGCGACCACTCATCGATGGTGATCGGCTCATCACGCATCACCGTTGACGGTGCCAATCCCGCTTCGAAGCCGGCCAAAAACACCACCGGTTTAAACGCCGAACCGGGTTGGCGCTTGGCCTGGGTGGCACGATTGAATTTGCTGGTTTTATAATTGGCCCCACCAATCATGGCCACCACCGCACCATCCGGGGCCAACGCCACCAGCGCCACTTCGGACACCGCACGCAGGGCCGCCGTGCCACCTTTTTTCATGGTTTTTTGGACCAATTTTTCTGCCGCGCGTTGCATACGTGCATCCAAGGTGACGATCACCGTGACGTCTTGGTCCAAGGTCACATAATCACCCGCCTGGGCCAAAATCCAATCTGCGTAATGACGTGCCAAGGGTATGTTTTTTTTGCGTTTATAGGTCCACCAGGTGCTCGGTGGCGTGATGCGTTTGCGATCAGCTGCGCTCAAATATCCGGCCACCACCATGTTGTTCAACACCACCGCGGTGCGTTTTCGTGACAGCTCCGGATTAATCATGGGGTTGTATTTATTGGGGCCTTTGAGCATGCCCGCCAGAAGCGCCGCTTCATAAACACTGATGTCACGCGCCGAGACGCCAAAATAAAACCGCGCCGCCGCATCCACACCGTATACACCTTGGCCAAAATAGACCCGGTTGAGATAGATGGTGAGGATCTGGTCCTTGGTGAAGTTTTTTCCAACCACAGGGCCAAGACCACTTCTTGCAGTTTGCGTTTGAGCGTTCTCTGGGGCGTTAAAAACAGATTTTTTGCCGCTTGTTGGGTGAGGGTCGATCCACCTTGGCGTATGCCCCCGGCCTTGAGGTTGACCCACATGGCCCGCGCGATGCCGATGGGATCAATCCCCCAATGATCATAAAAACGCCGATCTTCGGTGGCCAATACCGCATGCGGCATTGGCGGCGGTAAATCTTCCAGCCGCATGGGCGTGCCATAACGATCGCCGCGCCGCAGCAACTCGATCCCATCACGCGTCACCACCTTGATGGTCGGCTTGCGCGTCGCCGCGATGGCCTCCTCAACATTGGGCAAATCCCAGGCGATATAAACCACCCCGGCGCCGCCAATGATCAGCCCCCAAACAGCCACCACCGCGGCCCAATAGGCAACGCGTTTGAAGCGTGAAGACTTTAGTTTTTCACCATCATCATAGAACGATGCATCGGGGTTTGGCTTTTTGCGCATGGATCGTTTTATGCCACATCAGGCCTAAAAGATATATGAAGCCAATCCACCAAGGCCCATTTACAAAATCGTTTTCAACACCCCGCCAAAAGTTGATTTAACCACATCCAACATATCATTGATCGCCTGTTGCGCCGTGACCAACGTCATCGCGGTCAATGCGATGATCACATTGGCCATGGCCAAACGCTGCATATTCATGAGGATTTTGCCCGCGTTGGCACTGTAACCCTGGTCCTCATCGTGTTGATATTTTGCCACGTTATCGGCAATGTCAACGATCTGTTGGGCCATTTTCTTAAACTCAGTCTCTCCGTAGGACCCAACCTCATCCCAATTGTCGGCAAACGCGCTTTGCCCAGCCTTCATGATGGCGGAATAAACTGCATCGACGTTAATAGTCATGGTTTAGAGCCCTTTCTTTTTCAAAATTTCCACCGCCAACACCGCACGGATGCCCTGGGTCGATACATTCAAAACGTCTATGGCCGTGGCTTGATTGAGTCCGCCTATGGCCTTTTGTAATTTTGCGAGTAGGGCCAGCTGTTTTTTTACATTTTGGATCATCATGACGGTGCAGCCCTCAGCCGTACCACCACGGGCCCCCGCCACCGGTTTAACCGCCGCAGGAATTTGTTTGCCAAGAATTTTAAGTGTTTTATCGGCCAACAAACAGCCATGCCCGGGGTCCTGGGCTTGGGCGCGCAAAATCAATCCACCCAGTCGCCCGCTCTGTTCGGCATAAAAATCGATGTTTTTTTGATAAGTGCCCTGGGGCTGTCCGTTCACCGCCACCATCTTGGCGATGAAGGTTTCCAAATCCTGGGCATAACGGGTCATGCCGTTGTCGATCTGCGCGTCATAGGGCGCAACCAACGTAACGCTCAGGCAGCCGCCAAGCAATAACAGCGCGGCAACCGGCGCAAGGAGATCGATCCCCCAGCGTTTCAGACGTGGATAATACATGTGCACTCCCCTTCTTGATGATGGCCCTTAAGTCATCATCAAGACGGATGAGTGCGGATATTGTGAAGCGTTAAGCGTCGAGGTTGGCGACCTTGAGCGCGTTTTCTTGGATGAAGTCGCGACGCGGCTCGACGTTATCGCCCATCAGGGTTGAGAACACTTCTCCGGCTTCTTCGGAATGGGCCACCTTGACCTGCAACAAGATGCGCACGTTGGGGTCCAGGGTGGTTTCCCACAACTGTTCGGGGTTCATTTCGCCCAGCCCTTTATAGCGATTGATCGACAAGCCTTTGCGGCCCATTTCGGTGACCCGATCGATCAGGCCCACCGGTCCGGTGAGGGCGTGGTCTTTATCTTTGGCGGTCAAAACACCGTGGCGCATGAAGTTCTTTTGCAGATCGGCGGCCATGCCATTCAAATGGCGGGCTTCGGCGCTTTTGATCAAACTGGCATTGATGACATGGGTGTCGGTGACACCGCGCAAGGTGCGTGTCAAACGCAGGTTGCCGTCTTCTTCGACTTCACAGACCCAGCCGCGTTCCAATTCAATTTCCAACGCGTCCATGCGCTTGGCTAAATCCGCGCCAACTTCGGCGCCATATTTCGGATCGTTCAAAACCTTTTCGTTCAAGGCCCCCAAAATGGCGGCTTGTTCGACCAACTGCAGCGGCACATGTTTGGCCAAATCGACCAGCAAGCCGCGTGCCACGCGGGCCTCTTCGACCAGCGCGCGCAGATCCTGGCCGGCCACCTGGGCACCCTCAAAATTGGTAAACACCGTGCCTTCGTCGACGGCGGCATTGAACAGGTAATCTTCCAGGCCGCGATCGTCTTTCAGATAAACTTCTGAATTGCCGCGCTTGACGCGATACAGCGGCGGTTGCGCGATGTAGAGATATCCACGATCGATGAGTTCCGGCATTTGCCGGTAAAAGAAGGTCAACAAAAGCGTGCGGATGTGCGAGCCATCGACGTCGGCATCGGTCATGATGATGATTTTGTGATAGCGACATTTGTCGGGATTAAAATCATCACGTCCGATGCTGGTGCCCAGCGCCGCAATCAAGGTGCCAATTTCGGCCGATCCCAACATCTTGTCAAAGCGCGCCCGTTCGACATTCAAGATCTTACCCTTGAGCGGCAAGATCGCTTGGTTGGAACGATCACGGCCTTGTTTGGCGGAGCCACCGGCCGAGTCTCCTTCTACGATGAAAAGTTCGGAGTTGGCCGGATCGCGCTCTTGGCAATCGGCAAGTTTTCCGGGCAACGAGGTGATGTCCAAAACGCCCTTGCGCCGGGTCA
>JAESUA010000361.1 GCA_016763255.1 Magnetovibrio sp.
CCTACTGGAAAGAGGGCCAATATGCGATTACCGGACCATAAAGAGGTGAATTATGGCTAGGGCATGGACGTGCGCAAATTGACCTTGCAGGAAGTGAGCTTCATCGGTACCTATACCTACACCATGAGCGATTTTCAGGCGTGCGTTGCAGCGATGCATTTTGGGGCATTGGGAGATCTGGATTGGTTTGAGGAACGTGACCTTTCGGATGGCACCAGCGCTTTTTCCGATCTTATTGAAGGCCGTTCCACAGCAGCAATAATCGTGCTTCGCCCATAAATTTGGGCAACGAGCTTGCGGTGATCAGAGGGGGGCTGATGTCGTGTGGTGCGCATCGGTTCGGTCACCGCATCTTTCGTCTTGAAAACAAAAGGACCCCCCTCAATGTCCATATCCAATGCACTTGATGCGTTTCCTTCGCTTAAAAATATAGTCGTAAAAGCCAAGGGCAATGGCCCAGGTCTCTTGTTGTGCCTGACGGTTGCCGCCGCTGCGCAGTTTTTGGCCCAACACTACGGTGCGCCGCAAATGCTGTTTGCCTTGTTGTTGGGTTTGGCGTTTCACTTTGTCGCCGAAGAAGGCAAATGTGTGCCCGGTGTCGAGTTCACCGCCAAACGTGTGCTTCGCTTTGGCGTTGCCTTGCTGGGCATGCGCCTGACCATCAACGATATTTTGTCGTTGGGCCTCAATACCGTGCTGTTGATTGTCAGTGGTGTCGCCGCGACCATCGTGATGGGCATTTTATTTTCAAAATTACTCGGCCGACATCAACGCTTTGGAACCTTGACCGGGGGCGCTGTGGCGATTTGTGGGGCCTCGGCGGCGTTGGCTATTTCGGCGGTATTACCAAAAACCAAAACCAGTGAACGTGATACAATTTTCACCGTCATCGCGGTTACGGCGTTAAGCACCTTGGCGATGATTGTTTATCCCATCATTGTCGATTTGCTGGGCATGGACGATCGTTTTGCCGGGATTTTCTTGGGCGGGACGATTCACGATGTCGCCCAGGTGGTCGGTGCTGGCTATGGCGTTTCGCCCGAGGCCGGAGATATCGCCACCATCACCAAGTTGTTTCGGGTGTCCCTGTTGGTGCCCATAGTGATCGCAATTTCGGTGTTCTTTCGCACCCGTGGGCAAGTTGGCCATGAAGGTGGCTCTATGCCGCTACCGATGTTTGTGCTTGGATTTTGTGCCTGTGTCGCGATCAATTCCACCGGTTATGTACCAAACGGACTTAGAGATTTTCTGATCAACGTTTCATCATGGTGTTTGGTGGCGGCGATTGCCGGGTTGGGCATCAAGACATCATTGAAGGCGATGATGGGAGTCGGATATCAGCCGTTGCTGCTGATTTCTTTGGAAACGGTGTTCATCGCCGCATGGGTTTTAATCGGCGGCATTTACGTGTTGTGATGAAGCGCTATTCCAGGATGTTGAGATATTTATAATTGTCGGTGCGACAACGGCTGATGCGGACCTCGACCGGCTGACGGTTGAGGTCGAAGGCCGTGCGATCGATTTCTAAAATTGGCGTGCCGATCTCAATGTCTAGGGCCCGGGCGTCCTCTTCATCCGCGGCCACGGCGCGAAGGCCTTCTGCTGCGGTGGCCACGGTGGTTTCATATTGTTCTTGGTAAAGCTGATAAAGTGTATTGGGCAGGGCTTCGGAAAGCCCTTTTAGGGCGGCAAATTTATCCGCCGACAACAACACCGTTTCATTGATCACCGGCGTGCCGCCAATGTTGCGCACCCGTTTGATTTCCAGAACGGAACTGCCCGGGGGGAGAGCCAAGCGCAAGCACTCGGCACTGGTGGCTCGGCGTGTGCGGGTTTTTTGCACCGTGCTTTGCGGCAACTCGCGGCGATTTTGATCATCCACCAGATGGAAAAAATAAAACAGGCTGCGGTCACGCGTGTGGGTGGCGATAAAGCTGCCCTTACCCTGTTGGCGTACGATTAAATTTTGCGCCACCAAATCATCGATGGCTTTACGCAGAGTGCCCTGGCTGACGGAAAATTCTGTTGCAAGTTGTTGTTCGGATGGAAGCATTTCACCCGGCTTCCATCGGCCATCGCGGATGGCATCAAGAATCCGCTGCTTGACCTGAACATACAACGGGCCGCTGACCGGTTGTGATCGAGGAAAAAGGTCGGACATGTGTGAACTCTACTTTCGCGAAATGGTGGTGGAGCTTTGTAGCAAATCAAGGGCTTCGTGGATACCTGAGATCCTTTATACCACAAAAGGGATCGATTCTTCTATGTCTTATATAAGACCTAGTTGACTTATGTAAATCTGCTGGGTACGATGACCTCCTTGTTAAACTTCAAAAATGCGGAGGAACGCATGTCTGCTCCCCAATTTATTGTACATGATACTGCGGATACGGTCGGTGTGATCGTTGTCGAAGGTATCAAAAAAGGTGCTGAGCTTGATGGCTGGGTCATGGAAAATGACAGTCGCATCAAGATCACGGCGCTTAATGATATCCCGCTGGGTCATAAAATCGCACTGAGCCCGATCAAAGATGGCGATACGATTCTTAAATATGGCCACGACATCGGCAAGTGTGTTGTCGACATCGAAACCGGCGCTCACGCCCATGTTCAAAACATCAAGACGAAGAAGTGGTGAGAACAATGTCCAACAAAACATTTATGGGTTTTCGCCGCGAAAACGGCCGCGTTGGCATTCGTAACCACGTCGTAATCTTACCTCTGGACGATTTGTCCAACGCCGCTTGTGAAAAAGTCGCCAACAACATTGATGGCTGCCTCGCGCTGCCCCATGCTTATGGCCGCTTGCAGTTTGGCAAAGATCTCGACCTGCACTTTCGCACCCTGATCGGCACCGGTGCCAACCCCAACGTTGCCGCCGTGATCGTCATCGGGATCGAGCCGAAGTGGACCGGTCGTGTGGTTGACGGTATCGCCAAAACCGGCAAGCCGGTCGAAGGCTTCGCCATCGAAGGCCATGGTGAAATCAAAATTGTTGCCGATGCTTCGCGCAAAGCCATGGAAATGGTTCAAAAGGCCACCGAAATGCAGCGTGAAAGCTGTGATTTGAGTGAGCTGTGGGTGTCCACCAAGTGTGGTGAATCCGATACCACTTCGGGTCTTGCTTCGAACCCCACGGTCGGCAATGTGATCGATAAAATGGACGACATCGGTGCGTACACCTGCTTTGGTGAAACCTCCGAGTTGACCGGCGCCGAACAAGTTTGCGCCACCCGCGCAGCGACGCCGGAAATTGCCAAAAAATTCATCGACACTTGGCAGGCCTATATGGATGAGGTGATCGAGCCTCATAAGACCTCCGATCTGTCCGATAGTCAGCCCACCGCAGGCAACATCGCCGGTGGCTTGACCACCATCGAAGAAAAAGCCTTCGGCAATCTTCAAAAAATCGGCAAAACCACCAAGTTTATCGAAGTCTTGGAACCCGCCGAAGCCCCTACAAAAGGCGCCGGTCTGTACTTTATGGACACCTCTTCTGCGGCTGCTGAATGCGTCACGCTTCAGGCTGCGGCTGGTTTTGCGGTGCACTTGTTCCCCACCGGACAGGGCAACATCATCGGCAACCCGATCGAGCCGGTGATCAAGCTGACCGCCAATCCGAAAACCGTGCGTGAGATGGGCGAGCATGTTGATTTTGATTGCTCCGGCATTTTGCGCGGTGAAATGAACCTTGATGAGGCCGGTGATGGCTTGATCGACATGATGGTTCGCACCGCCAATGGTCGTTTGACGGCTGCCGAAGCGTTGAAGCACCGCGAATACGTGATGACCAAGCTCTACCGGAGCGCTTAATCCGGGGAAGGGAAGGCGGTGGTGTGTCACTTTTTTTTACGTTCCCCCAGCGCCCACCGGCTTCCCTTCACTTTTTAAGGGCCATCAAAAGGCTCAACTGAACGACTGAATAAAAAAACGCTCATTAAGAAGCAAAGAACAATCATCTAACTGTTGGAGGTTAATTAATATGTCACTTCGTACCAAGGTATCTGCCACCCTTGCCGCATTGGCAATCACGGCAAGTGTCGGCGCAGTCCAGGCTGCAGAATTTCCCGATAAAACCGTGCATTACATCATTCCCTTTGGCCCCGGCGGTGAATCCGATGTCACCGCACGTCATCAGCAATCGTTCTATCCCGATACGTTCAAAAAAGATCTTGTGATTGAATACAAGCCCGGCGGTGGTGGTGCCGTGGGCTGGTCGCAACTCAACAATTATAAGGGTGATGGCTACAGCTGGATGGGCGTCAACCTACCGCATATCATCATCAAGCCGCTGCAGAAAAATGTTGGCTTTAAAACCGAAGACATCACCACGGTGTACATGTTCCATTACACCCCGGATGCGATTATTGTGCGTGACGACAGCCCGTTTAAAACCCTGAAAGATCTGACTGATTTTGCCAAGTCCAACCCCGCAAAATTGATCATGTCTGGTTCGGGTAAAGGCACCGCCAACCACATTGCCCAGGTACGTTTTGATAAAATGGTTGGTGTGAAAACAACCTATGTTGCGTTTAAGGGCACCGGCGCTGCGGTCACCGCATTGCTTGGCGATCAGGTTCAGGCTGAATGGGGCTATACGTCCGTTGGTGCTAAACACGCGGGCAAAGTTCGTATGCTCGCCGTGGCTATGGAACGTCGTCACCCGAAATTCCCTGATGTTCCGACCTTCAATGAATTGGGCATCGATCTGGTGTCCGGTGCTTATCGTGGCATCGCGGTTCCGAAATCAACCCCCGAAGCTTTGCGCATAAAAATTTCCGATATGATTGGCAAGATCAACGCCAACCCGGATTTCCGCAAGCGCATGGAAAATGACGGCATGGCAATGCTGGATGTCGGCTACAAAGATATTCCGGCATTTATGGCGGCAAAAACCGCTGAATACACCGCTGCAGCAAAAAGTGCTGGCGTCATCAAATAAGCCACGTGCGTTGTAGAGGAGGGTTGCTGGATGCTTCCAGGCCTAGAACATCTTGTTGCCGCGTTCACGCCATTTAACATTGCACTTGCATTGTTTGGCGTGGTTGCGGGGACCATTGTCGGCTCTTTGCCAGGGCTGACGGCCACCATGGCCGTCGCCGTCTTGGTGCCGTTGACCTTCACCATGGAACCGGCCAGCGCCCTGATCTTGATGGGGGCGATCTATACCGGTGCCATTTACGGCGGAGCCTATTCGGCAATCCTCCTCAACACGCCCGGCACACCGTCGGCCATCGCGACCACCTTTGACGGTTTCCCGATGGCCAAGCGTGGTGACGGCGATCTCGCCATCACGTTGGCTTGTGTGGCCTCGGTTGTCGGCGGTCTGGTGGGGGCGTTGGCATTGTTGATTGTCGCCCCACCGTTGGCCGAAGTCGCCTTGGCGTTTGGCCCGGTGGAATATTTCTGGCTGGGTATTTTCGGCCTATCCCTAATTTCCGCCCTGTCCGCAGGCAATCTGGTTAAAAGTTTGATCGGTGCCTGTTTGGGGTTATTGATTTCGACCATCGGCGTGGCCGTGGTGTCGGCTGATATTCGTTTTACTTTTGGTTCGCAAACCTTGCTGGGCGGGGTTGAAAAGGTCTCGGCCTTGATCGGTTTGTATGCCATCCCGGTGTTGATTGACTTGGTCGCGACGCCGGATCGTCACCTAGAAGTGACCGACAAACCGCGCGGTTTCGCTTTATCGAAGCTTTGAAAATTTCTTGGGTGGGTAAGTTCAATTTGTTGCGCAGCTCGATCATTGGCACCTTGGTCGGCATTTTGCCGGGGGCCGGCGGATCGATTGCCGGATTGGTGGCGTATTCCGAAGCGCGGCGTTCTTCGAAAAATCCGGAAAATTTTGGTAAGGGTGAGCCTGCCGGTGTGCAGGCCACGGAATCGGCCAACAACGCCACCGTTGGTGGTGGTTTCATTCCGACCTTGGTTTTGGGCATTCCCGGCACCCCGCCGGATGCCGTGATCCTTGGTGCGCTGATGGTTCAAGGGGTACGCACCGGGCCGGACTTGTTCACCGATGAAGGCTCGATCGTTTACACCTTTATTTATGGTCTGTTCATCGCCACCCTTTTGATGTTGCCGGTGGGCTTGGTGATTGGGCGTTATGCGTACAAATCGATCATCCATGTACCCAAGGCTTTGTTGGTACCGACGGTCGCGTTTATGACCGTGATCGGCACCTACGCCATTCGCAATAACCCTGCCGATGTGGTGATTATGATCTTACTGGGCATCTTTGGCTGGGTACTCGGACGGTTCGGATTTTCCGCTTCGCCCATCGTATTGGGGTTGATTTTGGGCAACATCGCCGAGCAAGGCTTCGTCCAAGCCTGGACCATTGGTGCAGCCACCGAAAACCTTTTTGGCATGTTCTTTGGCCGACCAATATCCCTAGTGATCCTTGGATTTACCGTACTGTCGCTGTTCTATCCGTTGATCCGCATTGCGATTGAAAACTTTAAAGCCAAGCGCCAGGGAGGTCTGTCGTGAGCAATACAAGTGCTCCCAACAAGGATCTTCCCGGCACCATCTTGGCCTTCATCTTCATCGGCGTCGGCTGTTTGGCGTGGTGGGATACCTTCGACATGGGGGATTCGGATTCTTACGTATTCCCGCGAGCGGTGATCGTGACCCTGATTGTCTGCTGCCTTTTGTTGATTGGTCGCAATATCATTTGGGGTGGGGGTAAGAATCACAAACCACTGGACGGTTCCGCATGGCGGCGCATTGGTTTGGTGTTGGCGATGTTGGGCACGGCGCTTTTGATGCCGGTGTTTGGCTTCATCATTGTCGGCATGGTGCTGTTTGGTGTGCTGATCATCATCGCCATGTTCGAACCCTGGACCCGCAAATTGGCGATCGCCTATCCACTCATCGGTGCGACCATTGTGATTTCGTTTTATTTACTGTTTGCGGTGTTGCTTAACGTCACGCTGCCGACCGGAAGTTTATTCGACTAAAATTTCTCCCCCAAAAATTATTAAGGATTCCCCATGCCCGATATTGTAATTTCGGAATTCATGGACGGTGATGCCGTCGCTGTTTTGGCTGAAAAATACGACGTTCTTTATGATCCTGATTTGGTTGATAAGCCTGACGATTTGGCCGCAGCCCTGGAGACCGCCCAGGCCTGGATCGTACGCAATCGCACCCAGGTGCGTGGCGCGTTGCTGAGTGCGGGCAAACACCTCAAAGCGGTGGGGCGTCTGGGTGTCGGCCTGGATAATATCGATCTTGATGAATGCAAAGAACGCGGCATTGCGGTGCTGCCCGCCACCGGTGCCAACGATGATGCGGTGGCCGAATATGTCATCGCCACCGCGATGGTGTTGGTGCGGGGCAGTTATCTCAACAGTGGCGCTGTTGCCGCAGGATCTTGGCCTCGCCAAGCGATGATCGGCATGGAA
>JAESUA010000362.1 GCA_016763255.1 Magnetovibrio sp.
AGACGCTGCGTGAATCTTTGCGCGACGCCATGGCCGAAGAAATGCGCCGCGACGAAAAGGTGTTCTTGATGGGCGAGGAAGTCGCCCAGTACCAAGGTGCCTATAAAGTCTCCCAAGGCATGCTTGATGAGTCTGGTGAGGACCGCGTGATCGACACCCCGATCACCGAAATCGGCTTTACCGGTTTGGCCACCGGCGCGTCATTTGCGGGGTTGAAGCCAATCGTCGAATTCATGACGTTCAACTTCTCAATGCAAGCTATGGATCACATCATCAACTCGGCCGCCAAAACGCTGTATATGTCCGGTGGCCAGATGGGGGCATCCATCGTATTTCGCGGGGCCAACGGCGCGGCGTCACGCGTCGGTGCCCAGCACTCGCAGTGTTTCGCCGCCTGGTACAGTCAGGTTCCCGGCCTCAAAGTTGTCTCACCATGGTCCGGCGCAGATGCCAAGGGCCTGTTGAAGGCCGCCATTCGCGACCCCAACCCGGTGGTGTTCTTGGAAGATGAATTGCTTTATGGCACCACCTTTGATGTGCCCGAAAGTGATGATTTTGTCATTCCCATCGGCAAGGCTAAAATTGAACGCGCGGGTACGGACGTGACCATCACGGCGTTTTCGCGGATGGTCGGCTTGGCCCTGGAAGCGGCTGATTTGCTGGCTGAACAAGGCATCTCGGCCGAAGTCATCAACCTGCGCACGATCCGCCCGCTGGACACCCAGGCGATCATCAATTCGGTGAAAAAGACCAACCGCATCGTCAACGTCGAAGAAGGCTGGCCGCAATCGGGCATCGGTGCTGAAATCTGTGCCGTGGTTATGGAACAAGCGTTCGATTATTTGGATGCCCCGGTGGTGCGCGTTCACAGTGAAGACGTGCCGACGCCGTACGCTGCAAACCTGGAAGCCCTGGTTTTGCCAACACCTGAAAAAATTGCAGCCGCCGCGAAAGCGGTTTGCTACGCCTAAAGGGGGAGAGAGAGCATGCCGATCGAAATCTTGATGCCAGCCCTGTCGCCCACCATGACCGAGGGTAACCTTACCAGCTGGACTGTATCCGAGGGCGACAGCGTTGCCGCAGGTGACGTGATTTGCGAAATCGAAACTGACAAAGCGACCATGGAAGTGGAAGCCGTTGACGAAGGCACCATCGGTAAAATCATCGTGTCCGGTGGCGCCGAAGGCGTGGCCGTAAATTCGGTCATCGCATTGCTGTTGGAAGAGGGCGAAGACGCTTCTGCTTTGGATGGCTTTACGCCGTCCGCGGGGAGTGGTGCGCCTGCAGCCGTTTCCGCTCCGGCCCCTGCGGTCACCGCCCCGGCGGCTCCGGCACCAGTTTCGGGAGCCAGCCCGGCTTTGGAAGCCAGCCTGGCCTCGGGAGCCAGCCTGGCCTCAGGCCGGGTGTTTGCATCGCCCTTAGCGCGGCGCATCGCGGCGGATAAGGGCTTGGATCTAAACGCTGTGTCGGGTTCCGGCCCGCGTGGGCGCATCGTCAAACGTGATGTCGAAAACGCACAGCCGGGTGTAAAATCCGCAACTGCGGCAGCGACATCGGCGGCTCGCGCACCGGCCATAACCTTGGACGATCCAATCTTTGCCAATATGCCGGAATTTGAAGCTACGCCGAATTCCAACATGCGCAAGATCATCGCCAAACGTTTGACCCAATCGGCGCGTGACATTCCGCACTTCAACCTCACCGTGGATGTCGAAATCGACAAACTGCTGGACATGCGCAAGCAGCTCAACAGCCAGGCCCCAACGACTAAAGAAGGGGCCACTTATAAAATTTCGGTCAACGATTTTGTCATTAAGGCTGTGGCCTTGGCCCTGACCCGTGTGCCTGAATGCAATGTGGCGTATACGGATGAGGCCATCTTGCAATTCAAGAAGGTCGACATCGCCATCGCGGTGGCCATCGACGGCGGGCTGATCACGCCGATTGTCAAGGACGCCGCTTCTAAAGGTTTGGCGACCCTGTCGGGTGAGGTCAAGGACCTTGCCGGGCGGGCACGAGACGGCAAACTGGCCCCCGAAGAATTCCAGGGCGGCACGTTCACCATCTCCAACCTCGGCATGTTTGGCGTCAAGGGTTTCAACTCGATCATCAACCCACCCCAAGGCGGCATTTTGTCGGTTGGCGCAGGCGAACAGCGTCCGGTGGTCAAAGATGGAGAGTTGGCTATTGCCACGGTGATGACGTTGACGCTCGCGGTGGATCATCGCTGCATCGACGGCACCACCGGGGCGGCGTTTATCAAGGAACTCAAGTCGGTGATCGAAAATCCGATCTCGCTGATGCTGTAAGGATTTTGATCATGGCTGATACAAACTTCGATCTCATCGTGGTGGGTGGCGGACCGGGCGGTTATGTCGCCGCGATCCGTGCCGCGCAGCTCAAAATGAACGTGGCGTTGGTGGAAGCCAACCACTTGGGCGGGATTTGCCTCAACTGGGGCTGCATCCCGACCAAGGCGTTGCTGCGCTCGTCTGAGATTTATCACAACATGCAGCACGCTAAAGACTATGGTCTGACTGCGGATGGTATCGGCTTTGACCTCGACACCATCGTCAAACGTTCGCGCAAAATTGCGCGCCAGCTCAATGGCGGCGTGGGGCATTTGCTGAAAAAGAACAAGGTCACGGTGTTTGACGGTTACGGTAAGCTCAACGGTTCGGGAAAACTGCGGGTCGAAAAAGACGGCAAAGGTATTGCCGATTTGACCTCCAAAAACATTATCCTCGCCACCGGTGCGCGTGCCCGTGTGCTGCCGGGGATGGAGCCGGACGGCAAGTTGATTTGGTACTACAAGGACGCCTTGGTGCCCAACGTGGTGCCAAAACGTCTGTTGGTCATCGGTTCGGGCGCCATCGGCATTGAATTCGCCAGCTTCTTCCACACCATGGGGGCAAAAACCACAGTGGTGGAAATGCTCGACCGGGTGGTTCCGGCGGAAGATGCGGAAATTTCCGCATTCTTGGAGCAGTCCCTGACCAAAGACGGCATGGAGATTTTGACCAGCGCCGGTGTGAAGGGCCTCAAGAAAAACAAAGACAGCGTCACCGCAACCATGGAAGTGGGCGGCAAGACCCTCGAGCGTGAATTTGATCGCGTGATCGTCGCTGCGGGCATCGTCGGCAACGTCGAGAATCTTGGCCTTGAAGGCACCAAGGTCAAAGTTGACCGCACCCATATCGTCACCAATCAATGGCTGGAAACTGGCGAGCCGGGTGTTTACGCCATCGGTGATGTCGCCGGTGCGCCGTGGCTGGCTCACAAGGCGTCGCATGAAGGCGTTTTGTGTGTCGAAAAAATCGCCGGCACCAAGGGTCTTCATCCCATCAATAACGACCGCATCCCAGGCTGCACCTATAGCCGTCCGCAGATCGCCAGCATCGGTCTGACCGAAGCCCAAGCCAAGGATCGCGGCCTTAAGGTCAAGGTCGGCCGCTTCCCGTTCCAGGGCAACGGCAAGGCGATTGCCTTGGGCGAGCCCGAAGGCATGATCAAGGTGTTGTTTGACGACAAAACCGGCGAGTTGATCGGCGCGCACATGATCGGCACGGAAGTCACCGAGCTGATCCAGGGCTACGGCATCGCCATGGAACTCGAAACCACCGAAGCCGAGCTGATGCACACGGTCTTTGCACATCCGACACTTTCTGAAATGATGCACGAAAGTGTGCTCGACGCTTATGGGCGCGCTGTTCATTTTTAGATCTTTATTCAACGTCATTGCGAGGAACGAAGTGACGAAGCAATCCAGACCTAAATGTCATAACAGGTGTTAAAGAGAAATTGTGAAACAGCCCGTTGTCTACATCATGACGAATAAGCGAAACGGGGCGTTGTACACAGGTGTGACATCCGATGTGGTTCGTCGCGCCTATGAACACCGCACGGGCATGATTCCAGGGTTCACGTCAAAATATGGCTGCAAATTGCTCATTTGGTACGAGGTGCATGATGATATGGTCTCCGCCATTGAACGTGAAAAGCAGATCAAAGGCGGTTCAAGGAAAAAGAAACTGGCCCTAATTGAAGGTCTGAATCCGTCATGGCATGATCTGTACGAAAACATCACTTAAGACTCCGTCATTGCGAGAAGCGAAGCGACGAAGCAATCTAGGATGTTTCGTAACGAGCGTTTCTGGATCGCCACACCCCTACGGGGGTCGCGATGACGAATGTAATATAGGTAGGCATATATGGCCGTCATAATCCGCAATCTGAAGACTGAAGATGAAACCCGTTGGCGCAAGCTGTGGGATGGCTATTGCAGGTTCTATGACGCTTCGGTGTCTGCTGACATCACCAACGCCACCTGGGCCCGCTTGTTGGACAAAGACAGTGCCATCTTTGGCTTGGTGGCCGAGGTGGCGGGTGAGGTGGTTGGCTTCACCAACTGCGTGTTGCATGACAACACCTGGTCCACAAAACCGGTGTGTTACTTGGAAGATTTGTTTTGCGCCCCTGAGGCGCGCGGCCAGGGCGTTGGCCGGGCTTTGGTCGAAGCGGTGCAGCAGATGGGCCGAGATGAGGGCTGGCGGCATGTTTATTGGCGCACCGATGCGGGCAACGTTACGGCGCAAAGTCTCTATAACAAGCTAGCCAAACGCACAGATTGGGTGACCTACGAGATGAAACTATAGAAAAAAAGCGTTAGAAACTTTTGACCAAGCCAAGACGGATGTTGTTGGTTCGATAGTCGACCTTATTATTAAAACCATCTGCCGGAACTGTGACCAAGGCACTGCTTTTTTTGACGATATTGCTGAAGTTTGTAAAAAGGTATTCAGCTTTCAAAGCCCAGCCTTTTTGCAATTTGTGTTCAAACCCCATGCTGGCGGCCCAACCAAGTTTTGTCTTATGGCTCCGAATGTTTGAAGATTCAGGTCCATTCGTATCCGTAAACGTGAAGTCATATTTAAATCGTGTCAGCGCCGGTCCGGCAGAAACATAAAATAAGGATGAGTTTCGGGCATATCCAACGCGTGGGCGCAAACTGACGATCCACTTTGACTCGACCTTTGTCGTGGCAGAAAAGGTGCTTCCGGGCACTGTAATATAAGTGATGTTGCCAGAACTATATTGCTCATCAAAATTGGCCAACATGATGTCGGTCTCAAGGCCGAAAACTGTATTGCCGAATTGGCGGTTTAGCCCCCCTATGAGGCTTGCATTGAATATGGTTGCCTTCAAATTTTGTGAACCTTGCGGATCAACTTGTCCGGGATCGGTTGTCACGAAATATCCGTTGGATTTAACCCTCGAAGTGGGGTCCGCAACGGCCTTGGTCACGCCGAGGGCCAGGCCAATATAATGACCGCTCCAATCGACGGAGGGAGTCAATGTGCTCTGCGCGAAAACAGGGGCTGTTACCAACAATGTGGCAAAAGGCAAGGTAAACGCAAATTTCTTCAAAAACATAACAGACCCTATAGTTGATAATGATTCTGGATGTGAGCAACCAAAGGTTATCCATACCGGGTGATGCAAAGCCTGTAAAGTTTTATATCCACACTTTTAATCATTATACAATTACGGGGGCGTTGTGAGTATACCACTTTGGCGGCAAGCTAGTTCGCTATGTTAGTTTTGAACAATATCTCATCAAATAGCGATTGGGTTCGTTCTTGTATGCGATTATATTTGACCTACAGTCAGCCCTAAGGAGCCGCACATGAGCCAACAAGATCACCATGATGTCCGCAAAACCGTGCGTGACAGCTACGCCACCATTGCCACCGACGGCGGCAATTCGGGCTGTTGTGCGCCTACATCTGGCGGCTCCAGCTGTTGTGGCCCCGCAGACGATGCCAAAATCCCCACGGCCGAGGAAATGAGCGCCTTTTTTGGCTATTCGGATGATGAGATGGCGGCGGTGCCCGATGGTGCCAATTTAGGTCTCGGTTGCGGCAACCCCCAGGCCATCGCCGACATGAAGGCCGGTGAAACGGTTATCGATTTAGGTTCTGGGGCCGGATTTGACGCCTTTTTGGCGGCCGGTAAAGTTGGTCCTTTAGGCCATGTGATCGGCATCGACATGACCCATGAAATGCTGACCAAGGCCCGTACAAACGCGGAGAAAGGCGGTTATGGCCATGTTGAATTTCGCCTTGGTGAAATCGAATACATGCCCATCGCCAACGATACCGCCGATGTGATCATCTCCAACTGTGTGATTAACCTTTCGCCCAATAAACCCCAGGTTATACGTGAAGCGTTTCGGGTGTTGAAATCCGGCGGACGTTTGGCGATTTCCGATGTGGTGGCGACCGCCGCGTTCCCCGATGATTTCAAGGACGATGACCATTTGTTGTCGGGCTGCGTCACCGGGGCTTCGTTGGTGGGGGATTTACAAAGCTGGCTGGAAGAGGCCGGTTTCATCAATGTCTTCATCGACATCAAGGAAGAAAGCCGCGACGGCATTGCCGACTGGGCACCGGGTCGGGGCATCGAAAACTACGTTGTCTCCGCAATCATCACCGGCGAAAAACCGGCTGAGGGATGTTGTGTGAGCGGTACTTGCTGAACAAAGCACTTAAAGTTTATAGGGCCCCCATGGAAACTGCAGACAAACCTAAATTTCGTCATCCTGAGAAGCGCAATCTTCCGGACAAGCCCAGCCCGCGCAAGCCCAAGTGGAAAACTGCAATGGCTGGAAGAAAGAGAAGAAAAGGA
>JAESUA010000005.1 GCA_016763255.1 Magnetovibrio sp.
CCGGAATGCACATGCCCACCGCCAGCAAGGCCAGCAGCACGCCCAAAATCATCAATACCGGTCGAAAATCCATCATTGGACGGTGGTCCAGCTTCCCCAAATTCGCGTGATCGCATGCTAAGCCCTTAGGGCGAAGCGCGCAATCATCGCCGCTTTGAAAGCGAAATCAAGGAAAAAGGGGAGATGGTCAAATGGTTTCGAAGTATCTGAACCTGCTCTAGACCATTTCGTAGGCGGTGGCTGATGGGTTGGCGACCATCGAAAGGAATTCGCGTCGGGTGCGGTCGTTGTCGCGAAAAGCGCCGATCATCTTCGAGGTGATCATGGTCACCCCTGGTTTGTGCACGCCGCGGCACGTCATGCATTGGTGTGATGCGTCGATCACCACGGCCACGCCTTCGGGCTGCAGCACATCATTGATGGCGGTGGCGATTTGGGCGGTCATTTTTTCTTGGATCTGCAAACGCTGGGCGTAAAGCTCGACCACCCGCGCCAGCTTGGAAATGCCGACCACGCGGTTTTTAGGTAGATATGCCACATGGGCCTTGCCGATGATCGGCGCCATATGGTGTTCGCAATGGCTTTCAAAGCGGATGTCTTTGAGTAACACCATTTCATCGTAGCCTTCGACTTCCTCGAAGGTGCGCTTGAGGAAATCTTGAGGATCGGCGTTGTAGCCCTGGAAATATTCCTCATAGGCGCGCACCACACGTGCCGGGGTGTCCAGCAAGCCTTCACGGTCAGGGTTGTCGCCGGCCCACTGAATGAGGGTGCGAACGGCTTTTTCGGCCTCTTTACGATCGGGACGGTTGGCATCATCGTTAGCGACGCTCAGCGGCTTATGGTTGGCCACGGTGGTGATCCTTATCCTGGTGTAAGGCCTGGAACCATTCCAGAAAGCGGCCTTACGTCTTAACCCATATGGGGGCCAGTGCGGTTTATGCAAGATACCTGATGTATCAGTGCAGCAATCGATTGTGGTAGGGGCAATCCAGCGAAAAAGCGGGAATGGTGGCTTCGAAGACGTCACCGGTTTGGGATTCCATGACGTAGTGGCCTTTCATGATGCCCGACGGTGTGGCCAGCGGCGTGCCGCTGGTGTAGGCGAAACTTTCCCCCGGTGAAAGACGTGGCTGTTCACCGATCACGCCGGCTCCGGAAACCTCTTGGACCTGGCCCATCTCGTCGGTGATGTGCCAATAACGGCTCTTCAATTGGACGGTTTCCAGACCCTGGTTTTCAATGTGTACATGATACGCCCAGACGTAGCGGTGCTGATCAGGATCGCTTTGGTCTTCCAAAAATTCAGGTTCCACCGTCACAAGGATGGACCGGGTGGTCAGGGCATAAATGCCGACAGGGTCAGATGCAAGGTGCTCCATAACGGGCCCTTCCTTTATTTTGGTCTTTAAGGTCTTCGTGCGGTTTCATACGCAAGTGTGCACGAGTCGAAATTAAGCGATTACACATTATCTGGGGTTTATATGCAAAATGTCCAGTTTTGAAAGCCTTGAGTTGTGTGGCGGCGCAATCAGCTAATGGAACAAGATGCCCCGCCCAGGACGCAAAATTTCGCGCAATGAGGGTGGTTAAGTTGCACCGCACCATGGGCGTCGGTGAGGCGTGTGCCCATATCAAAGGCTTCATCATAGGGCAGCAGGGTACAGGGCATCACCTGAGGGCTGTCTTGGCCTTTGTGGAGAACCACCATGCGTGAGGTGGCGCACATCATGGCATCGGGGCGCACGTCGAGGAGCCCCCAGCACTGGGTGGTGATTTCCGGGACGTCACGGGTTTCATCCATTTCTGGGAACAACACCAGGTGGGTCGGGTCACAGGCGTCGATGTCCAGGCCCCAGGCATCAAACAACTGTTGATAGCCTTTGCGCGATACGTCCGCGTTTTCTTCCCATAGGGAGCGTCCGGCGATGTCGATGGTAAATTTGTTTTGAACAAGCCAGTTGATGCCCTCACTCATGGGTCCCCAAGTGCCCTGGCCGCGTTCTTTTTCGTGGCCTTTTTGGGTGTAGTGATCGACCGAAACCCGCAATTTCAGTTTGCCTCCGGGGTGGCGATCGCGCAATGCCAGCAAGGCGTCGGTTTTTTGGAGCAAGGGTTTCATGGCGTTGGTCAAAACCAAGGCGCTGAAGCCCCGGTCCAGCACATCGTCAAGCATCTCGATGATATCCGGGTTCATGAACGGTTCGCCCCCGGTGAAGCCGATTTCGCTGACTGGCAGGGCCTCGGCGGCGATTTCATCGAGGTAGGTTCGCACGTGCACAGCACGCATATAGGCCAAAGCGTCATTGGTCGGGCTGGAATGCATGTAGCAGTTTTGACAGGTGATGTTGCACAGGCTGCCGGTATTGAACCACAAGGTTTGCAGCGCAAGAAGTGACACCGACGCACGCGTTTCACCCTTGGCCGTGGTGAACGGGTCTTGGAATTTGGCCCGATCGAGCGGGGCAAGATCGTGTGTGCCTTCAGGCATGCGGGGCTTCCATTACGATTTTTTGCGGGTTGTGGCTGAGGTGATAAATGTAGACATATTCCAACTTAGTTTTTGACTGTGCGTTCAACAAGACTTTTGTTGGGGCTCAGCGCCACACCATTGTTTTTTTTGGGAGCATAAAAGGCGAATGGATTTGGGTGATGAACCGGCAACCGCTGCAATTGTTGAAATATCATCGCGTTAACACCATGTTTTATCCAGTAGTGAATCCAAAGAGGAGGAGCTTGGTGTGAAGATTTCAGATGCAAGTATTGTTGCTTTGCTATTTGTTTTTTTCATGGGTACATCTGATGCGCATGCTCTGTCCGACGAACCGTTTGGCGACTACCAAGATTTGATCCTTGCCCTTCGCGATGATAACAGGACGCCTAGGTTTGCTGAGCGTATAAGCGTTAATCGCAATGATACCATCCGGCTCATTTTTCCCAACAAGTGCGAAGCAGAAGGAGAGGCTGAATTGCAGCGACTATCCATGCGCGCCGAGGTCGAGGAAGCGTATGTTTTTATTCCGCATTTGTGTCTGTGGATCGAGGCCGGACACGGGGAAAAACAAGATGCTGTGAGTCTTGATTTGAACTTTACAAAAACTCTATTGGAGTACGCATCGTCGCTGATTTTTTACCATATTCAGCCAGGGGATAAATCCAGGATCGAGAGCTATTTTCCATCATATAAAGACTTTTTGACCATGACACTCATATCCGCAGATATGGTGTGGAAGCCTGGTCGCCAGATACGTCACCGGATGGTTAGTCAATATGGGGTCATGGAATATGATTTCTCAAATTTGGACCGGGTTCAGTATTTTATGAATAAGTTCAGGGGGGATGGATTACGCGGCAGTGAATCTCAAAACCTTGCTTATGAATACTTAAGACCCACATATCGCAGCGATTATTATAAAAAAATTAAAAAGTTTGAGCTGAATTATGCCTTAACAGTGCAAACCTTTGAGCAGTGCTGCCCAATACAAACGCAAGCCTTTATCGTTCATTTCAGACCGATAACAGTCGCGACCAAAAAGATATCAATTTCCAATTGAGCCACTCGAGCCAGGCCTTTCTAGAAAAACAGGCCTTTCTAGAAATAGATGGCTGTTGAACGATGATGCAAAGCGCTGTCCTCAGAGCCTTTATCGGTGAGTGGAGAAACATATTATTTGCGGGTCATGCTTGGCGATGGCTAAGGTTTGAGCGACTTGACAGCACAGCCACAGCCTCGTATATGAAGTTAATCTAATTCTAAAATTGGCAAAGCAAACACACACATCAGTATGCGGTTATTTGACCTAAATTGGCGGAAAACGCTTACCTTTATTGTATGCTGTGTGATGCTTACGGTCGCTTTTGTGCCGGCCGCCTTTGCTAAAAAATCCAATACTCATCATGGGTCAAGCACCCCATTGACGGGGACCATTGCGGCTGTTTCTCATAGCCATCTGACCGAGAGGGGTGGATCTTCCCACCATCATACCGGTGCACATGGTTGTGAGGCTTCTTCGTGTGTGCCTTATCTTCAGGCTGCCCATGTCGGCGATACAGCATTGGGGCTTGCGAAGTTAGAATTTTACGTTCTTTCGACGATACGGGTTGGTGCTATCAACAAATTACACGGCCCCCCTCCAAAATCTATTCTCTGATTTTTAGGCATCAAGCCGGTTGAGTTTTTACCCAACCCATGGCTGAGCCTGCCCCCCATACAATCTACTTAGATTACGTTATTTTTCGCTCCCATTCGCGCGCCCACTCGAACCGTGCGTGCAATGGACAACGAGCGTTATTGGAGAAAATCAGAATGCCATTGTCAAATAAACTTACCAAAACCGTCGCTATCGTTGCCGTTTCAGTTGCCGTGTCTCTCGCCGCGAGTCAAACCTGGGCCGCCGGTGTTCATGGTGACGGCCACGGCGGCGGTGCCAAATCGAGTACGGGCAAACAGGGTAATATTAGCGAAGTCACCCGCACAATTGAGATCAAGATGTTCGATAATTATTACGAACCCGAAAACCTTAATATCAAAAAAGGCGAGACAATTCGTTTCGCTATTAAAAACATGGGCGATTATGTTCATGAATTCAATATCGGTACGGCCAGCATGCATGAAGCTCATCAGCAAGAAATGGTCTTGATGATGGAACATGGCGCACTTGAGGTCGATAAAATTAATTATGACCTGATGAAAATGGACATGGGCAACGGCGTAACCATGGAACATAACGATCCGAACAGCGTTTTGTTAGAGCCAGGAAAAACTGGGGAAGTGATCTGGAAGTTTACCAATAAAAGCGCGCTTCAATTCGCTTGTAACGTTCCAGGCCACTACGAATCCGGTATGGCCGGAGAGTTGAGCTTTAAGTAGGGCTTCTTCAGAAATTATTTCTTCTCACACTACATTTTAGGAACTCCCATGATCCGCTTGTTTAAAAACGCGGGCTGCGGCTGTTTAGCCGTGGTGACAGCCATGCTGACGCTTCCAGCTGCCTCTAATGCCGCAGTTTATAATATCACCGTCGACAACGTGGTGATCGATACCGGTGAATTTACAAAAAATGGTATCGGATATAATGGTGCGACACCTGGACCTGTTCTTCGCTTTAAGGAAGGCGAGGACGTGTCCATCAATGTCACCAACAATCTGGATGAATCCACTTCCATCCATTGGCACGGATTGATCGTGCCCTATCAACAAGACGGCGTGCCGGGTATCAGCTTTGACGGTATCAAGCCTGGTGAAACGTTCACTTATAACTTCCCTATCGTCCAGTCGGGCACCTATTGGTTTCACAGCCATTCCGGTTTCCAAGAGCCGGACGGCGCTTACGGCGCGATTATCATTGAGCCGAAAAAACGCGAACCATTCCGTTATGACCGGGAATATGTCGTTCAATTGACCGACAAGCACCCCGACAGTGGCGCACGCATCATGCGTAATCTGAAATCCATGCCGGATTACTACAATCGCCAACAGCAAACGCTCGGTGATTTTTTCAATGATGTTGCCGAGAACGGTTTTGGTGAGACGGTTAACGACCGGATGGCTTGGGGCAACATGCGGATGATGCCCGCTGATGTCGAAGACCTGCAGGGATTTACGCCGCTCATCAATGGCAAGGGCCCGAGCCAAAACTGGACGGGACTATTCAAACCCGGCGAGCGGATCCGTTTGCGGTTCATCAACTCATCTGCGATGGCCTATTTTGATATCCGAATTCCCGGACTAAAAATGACGGTGGTCAGTGCCGACGGAAATAACGTTCGTCCGGTGAAGGTTGATGAGTTTCGTATCGCCGTGGCCGAAACCTATGATGTGATCGTTCATCCCAAGGAAGATAAAGCATACACCATTTTTGCCGCTTCCATGGGCCGGTCCGCCTACGGTCGTGGCACGCTGGCGCCCCGTGAAGGCATGGTTGCAGAGGTGCCTAAATTATCTAAGCGCCCATTGTTGACCATGGCGGACATGGGCATGAGCGGGGACATGGCAGGCATGGACCATTCCATGATGAAAGGAATGGATGCTTCGTCAATGGCAGGCATGGATAGTTCCATGATGAAGGGAATGGGTTCTTCGTCAATGGCAGGCATGGATCATTCCAAGATGAAAGGGATGAGCGCCAAGCCCGACCCCTTTTATGCTCCCGGCAGTGGGCTTACACCTGTTGCGGCAAATGGAGGGAAATTTATGTCCTACGCCGACCTGAAGGCTCAAAAGCCGATGTATGAGGACCGCGAACCGACGAGAGAAATCGAGTTGCGCCTAACGGGAAACATGGAGCGTTATATTTGGTCCATCAATGGCAAAAAATATGAAGACGAAGAAGAAATCCGTCTGAAATACGGCGAACGGGTTCGTTTTAAATTCGTCAATGAAACCATGATGAGCCATCCGATGCACCTGCACGGAATGTGGTCGATCCTCGATACGGGTGCCGGCAAATGGAATCCTATCAAGCACACCATCTCCATTGCCCCCGGCACGACCGTTTATATGGAAACGGAAGTCGATGCTGCTGGTCAATGGGCATTCCATTGCCATCTGTCCTATCACGCCAGCGCCGGAATGTTCCGAAGGGTTGTCGTCGAGGGCGGCCCTGAAACGATCAAACTCGATGTGAAAAAAACTGAGGTGACGAAATGAAGTTTCTATCCATTGCCTTCACATGCGTGAGCGTCACAAGTTCTTTGTTTTTTGCTCAAAATGTAGGTGCAGAACCCAGTGCTATGGCCGTTAAAGGTTATCAAACTTATGGCCTGCAATTGGAGCAACTTGAATACCGTCGCGGTGATGAAAACGAAAAATCGATTTCTTGGGATGCTGAAGCCTTCGTCGGCACAGATGAGTTCAAGTTGCGTTGGCTGAGCGAGGCTGAATACGACACCACCACCAGCAATTTTGAAGAACTGGAAAATCAGCTCGTCGTTCAGGTGCCGATATCGGCATTTTTCGATGCCAAAGTTGGTGTCAGGGCGGACACCCCCGCGGGTACGGATCGCTGGTATGGAGTTGTCGGTATAGCGGGTCTTGCACCGCAGTGGTTTGAGGTCGGGGCTAACTTTTTTGTCAGCGAAACGGGTGACACCTCCGCCCGATTTGATGTCGATTACGAACTGCTCCTAACCAACCGCTTGATCTTGACCCCTTCAGCAGAGGTTAACGTCGCATTTTCGAAAGACCCGGAAATTGGTATTGGGTCTGGAGTGAGTGATGTTTCGGCAGGGATGCGTTTGAGTTACGACCTCATCGATCGCTCGGTCTCGCCTTACCTTGGTATTGTCTATGAACGAAAACTTGGCAAAACGGCAGATTATTCTCTTGAAGAAGGAGAAGATATCGAAGGCTGGCGGGCCGTTGTCGGAACAAAATTGATGTTCTAGAGACCCACCATAGCGGCTCTGTTATCTAAATTAATATGACCGGATAACGACGGAGAGGGGCACAATAAGCCCCTCTCCGAAAGCTGTTTTATACCAAGCTGCCTTAGACTGACCTGCGTTTGTTGGTCCAACGTTTGTACATGGGGGTTTGGCTGACCACCAAAAACACCAAAGCCGCACTGAGCAGCGCTGAGATCGGGTTGGTGACCATTTCCAACATGAAATCGCCGAAGCTTTCGCGGGTTGAGATGATGGCGCGGCGGTAGCTGACATCCATCAATGGTCCCAAAATCACGCCGAGGATCACCGGTCCGACCTGATAGCCGTAGATCTTCAGGAAATAGCCGAAGATGCCAAAACCGAGCATCCAATATACGTCGACCACATTGTTTTGGATGGCGTAGGTGCCGACCACCGACAAGATCAAGATCAGCGGCACCAAAATGGCCCGGGGACATTCGACCAATTTGATGAACAGGCGCACCCCGGTGAGGCCGAAAATCAACATGAAAACATTGGCCAGCATCAGCGCCCCAACCGTGAACCAAAACAGGTGTGGGGTTTCGATCATCAGCATCGGCCCGGGATTGAGGCCGTGGATGTACAGCGCACCGATGAACACCGCGGTGACCGCGTCGCCGGGAATGCCCAGGGTCAGCATCGGAATATAGGCCCCGCCGACGGCTGCATTGTTGGCCGATTCAGGGGCCACCAGGCCTTCCATCGCCCCTTCACCAAATTTTCTCGAGGGGTCTTTGACCGAACGCTTGGCGTGGTCATAGGCCATCAGTGCGGCAATGTCGCCGCCGGTGCCGGGCAACGCACCGATGAAGACGCCGATAAAAGAGGTCCTGATCGAAAGCGGAATATAGCGCTTCACCACGCTCCATTTGGGGGTGATGCGTTCGAGCTTTTGTTTGATCGCGGGGGTTTCTAGGTGGTGGAGCTGGGCCAGGGCCTCGGCGACACCAAAAAAGCCGATCATCGCGGTGACATAATGAATGCCGCCCATCATGGTGATCGAATCAAAGGTAAAACGTCCCTCGGCGGTCAGTGGATCGAGCCCGACCATGCCGATGATCACGCCTAAGGCCCCGGCGAACACCCCCTTGGCCAGCGATTCACCCGACAGCGATCCGACCAGCAAAATGCCGATGACGGCCAGCAACAAATAATCGCGCGGGGCAAACATCAAGGCAAATTCGGACACCAACGGGGCGGCCACGGCGAGCACCAAGATGCCGACCAGCCCGCCGATGAAAGACATCACGGTGGCCACGCCAATGGCGGTGCCGGCCTCGCCGCGTTTGGCCAGGGGATAACCGTCGATGGCGGTGGCGATGGCGCTGGGCGCACACGGGATGTTGAGCAAAATTGCGGTGCGTGAGCCACCGTAAACCCCGCCCATATAGACCCCGACCATCAGCGCCAGGGCTTCGTTGGTGTCCCACGAAAAGGTGAACGAGATAAGGATCGACACCGCCATGGTGACCGACAGTCCGGGGATCGCACCGACATAGACCCCGGCAAAGGTGCCCGCCGCGGTCATCAGCAACAAGTAGGGATCGCTCCACGACATGAAAAAATATGAAATTGGGTTTTCCATCGCCTTAGCCCTCCCAACCCAAGGCTTCAAGGTCAAGCCATTCCATTTCCGGCAGCACAACCTTGAACACCAGCCGGAACAAGGCATAGACAATCGCCACCGAACCAATGCTCAACACCAGCGCAAATACCGCGCCCTTGGCATAGAGGTACCAAAACGAAACAAACAGAAATATCAGCGCGCTGGGGATGAAGCCAAAGGGTTCCAGCACCATCATGAAACCGATCACCATCGCGATGTAGATGACCATCGGCTTGAGCGGCAGGATTTGGCTGTGGAACAGCCGCAGCCGGTGGCTGAATGTGGTGGCTTCGCCTTGCGGTGCGGTGCGGTTTTTAAGGATGATGGTGAGGGCCGAAACGACCATCGCCGAGGCGGCCACCAGGGGAAAGACTCCCGGCGAGCTGAGGCTCGAAAAGCCAGAAATGGCAAAGGCGTTGTAAAGCAGAAAGAGGCTAAAGATCAGCAGCATGTAGCCGAAGGTGGCCTCACCCGGTCGCAGGCGTCTTTGCTCGTTCATCGGCTTTTTCCTTTGCCCAAATCGAAAAGGTAGATAACAAAAGGACCCCGACCATGGTCGGGGCCCACATGTTTAGGGGGAACCTTACGGCTTTGAAATGCCGAAGTCGGCCGGAGATGACTTGGTGGCACCGGCTTCGTGCAACACCCAAGCGGTGATGGACTGCCATTTTTTGAGGAACGCGTCAGCTTCGTCACCCGAAATGTTCATCATGATGTTGCCGCGGCCTTGCATCATTTTGATAAATTTCGGCGATTTAGCGCCTTCTTTGTAAGCTGCAACCAATTTGGCTTTCACAGCATCAGGGGTGTCGCGCTTAACCCAGACACCATAAAATGGGCCCCAGGGCAGGTACTTTTTGAAACCGGGAAAATCTTTGGTGATCGGCGCAACACCTTTAAGGGCGGACAATTCGCTGTCGTTGACCACGGCGAGAACCTTAAGACGGCCAGCCTTGATGTGCTCGGCGGCGGCGGACAGGCCGGCGGGCATGAAGTCCACGTGACCACCCAGCAACGCGGTGAGGCCGGGGCCTTCGCCGCCATAGGGCACCGAGGTGACCTCATAATCGGTCACCGATTGGAGCAGCGATCCCACCACATGCGGCAAACCACCGGGGCCGGTGGAACCCATCTTGATTTCGCCGGGACGCTTTTGGGCATCGGCAACCAATTCCTTGAGGGAATTCCACGGCTGGTCATTGTTGGTCACGATCACGGCGATGCCGTGGGCCAAAATGTTGACCGGATAGAAGTCGGTGTAATCGATCTTCGACAGATTGAGAACTTTGTGCAGTTGTGGGTTCTCGGCACCGTACAAAACTGTGTAACCGTCGGATTTGCGTGACGCAACATAAGCGGTCGAGATGGCACCTGTGCCACCGGACTTGTTGACCAACACCACGTCCTTGCCAAGTTGCTTTTCAACCATTGGGGTGATGGCGCGGGCCACGGTATCGGTTGCCCCACCGGCGCCCCACATGATGATGCCCTGCAAATCTTTTTTCGGAAATTCAGCGGCGATGGAGGCGGTGCTTGCGGCCACCACAGTCAAGGCCGTCATGGCCCCCAGTACGTATTGCTTGATCATGTCGTCTCTCTTTTTTTAATTCATACGGTTCACGTAAAGCGCCATGGGGTTTGCCCCCCTATTTTTGGGCACCCATCACGTAAAATGGATATAGCGGGCATGGGGGTTCCCCGTGCCAAATTGTGTTTTGGCGTAAAGCCATTCGGCGACATGTTGGGTCTTTCGCCCAAAGATGTCCAGGGCCGCTCTTTGGTAGCGGATTGGATATCTTATTCAACCAAATCAAATGGATGCAGGTGTATCTGGTCAAATCTCAAACATCACGAACAAAAGTCGAGGAAAGGCGGTTTTGCCAATATTGTTTTAGACCATAAACGGAACATCGCCTTGGATGATCGGGCCGGGGCGCATGGCGTCCATGTTCATGTACGCGCCAGACAGAATATTGACATTGGAGATGCGTGCGAGCTTGGCGAGTTCGGGGGTCGCCAAGCCAAGAATCCAGGTCGGCAAGCGGCGGTGAGAGGCGCGCTGGGTGAACAGTTTGATGATCTTTGCGGCGAGCTTTAAGTCCAATGACTTGTCAAACAAATCCAGGCTCACCCCGGCATAATTGAGGTTGGAGAAGGGGGTGAAATCAGCCTGTTGTTTTTCCGGCTGGGCAACCCAAGTATCAAAAAAAGCCATCAGCGGAATGGTGATGTCATCCAAGGTGTTGAGCGACAGGCTTTTGGGGAATTCGAGGATTTCCGGCACGATGTGGGCGCGTTCTTCCTTGGTCAGGGTGCGGAAGGTATCGGTTACTTCCGCCGCGGCTTCAGAGGTGGCCAGGGCGACGGAATTGATCCGCACCAGCAAACGGAAACGCTCGCCAGACTCGAAACGCATGCGCAGGGCCTGAAAGGTCTGTTTAAGGTATTTGACCTGACGTTGCATGGTGGCATCGACCGTCGGCTGACGAATCAACGGCGTCATATTGAGGATTTCTGTACCCGCATCATCACGCAAAATAGGCCGAGCATAGAACATATCTACGCTGGTTTTGTCCGTTTCCCAGACGGGACGGTACACGACATCGAGGGTAGCGCCTTCGGGTTCTTTCACGCGCGGGCCTTTATGAAAGGGGTGGTTGAATTTGGACCGACCTAAAGTATAAGGTGCGCATTAACTTATAGCCAATTGTGTGATGTGACATCACCCCCAAATTGAGGCAATCGCCATGGACGAACAAGACACACCCCACCCCGGATCTGGCGAAGAAACGGGATCTCAGGCCGAAGCCAAGGTTTTTGCCGCCATCGTGCGCTATATTGCCGAACGCCTCACCGACATCGAACCGGATGTGGACCCCGGCGATTTGGTCCACAGCGGGGCTTTGTTCATTGAATTGGCCGATGCCTTCGATGCGACCACCGGTTTTGAATTCGATCAGGATCAGGCGCTGGCGTTGTCGCACGCGTTTGCCATGCTGGAAGGTGGCATGCGCATCTTAGCCGAACAGGCCAGCGAAAGCGGGCATACCAACGCGGCGGCAAAAATGGAATGGGCGGCGCTTAAAGCCCGAAACATGATGGGGGTTTTGGAAACCCATCACCTGTCGGGCTCTGGCGGCATTATTGCTTTTGGCCTGGATGATGATGCGCAAGAGGATGCGCAAGAGTAAGCGTCAGGTCATCCGACTTAATTTGCGGGACAATTGACGCAATTCACGGCGTTCGAACTTTAGGTTTTGCAGCTGATCTGGGTCTTCGTCTGCCTTGATGGCTTTGTCCATGATGGTCATGATTTGTTCGATGACTTTTTTGGCTGATTGGGTTTGGTCCGATGTTGCGTCATCGATCACCAGTTCGCGGTCCATCATCAGCGCGCTGTAGGCGTCAAAATCGCTTTTCGCCAACTCACCCAGTTCCGTATCAAGGGGCTGCCAAATGTCGTTCCAGGCTTTCAGTAAAGCGCTTTGCGCAGCATGTTCGGTGTCCTGCCCGGGTGCACTATCTTCCAGGTGGACCATCAGGCGCACGAACTGCCATACGGTGAAACGGATTTCCACGGTGTGCTGACTCCTCAAATTTTAAGTAACGATAATATCGCCACTCTATCTCTCGTACGCGGGGTGTAAAGGCGTTGTTTATACCAAGCTGCATAAATAATGTAGCTTGGTATTACTTGTCAGGAGGGGTATGGGCTTCTTACAATCAAAAAAACGGCCCGGTAATGGAGTCCTCATTAGGGAGATCTCGGTAGGCGAGATTTGGGTTTGAGCTTAAGGGGATGGCTTCGTGCATTTGCCAAGACGGCATACTGGATTTAGGCGTAGAGCGCTGATCATTGGCTTGGTCACAGCGGCGGTGGCCGGTGTGATGGTGCTGTTTGGTGTGCACAGCGTGCAGCGCATTCAGACGGTCGAGCAACGCTGGACCGTCTACTCCCAAGATGCTGCCGAAGCCGGACGTTTGCTGCACAATATTTCCCGGCAGATGGGCTATGGCGGGTTTATTCATAATTACAAAAATTACATTTTACGCCGCGATGCGCGTTACGTGATAATGTTGCTGGGCAATCAAGATACGGTGTATGCCGATTTGGCGGCCTTGGGCCGGCACATGATTTCCGATGATGAAAAAGCCGCCGTGCGGGCTATTCGTTCGGTGTTCGACCTTTATGTCAATGCCATTCCTATAGCCCAAGACTCCTTTGAGCGCGGCTTGTCATCGGTGGAAGTGGACATTTTGATTAAGGTTGATGATGTGCCAGCCTTGAATGCGATCGCATTGTTGAACCATTCGTTTCTCACCCGCAGCCGCTTGGCGGAGCGCGAGACCAACAAAGCCATGAGAGCGGTGTCTTCCATGGTTTGGGTGTTGTTGTCGGTGGTGCCGGTGATCGTTTTGTTGGGCGTGATGTTGGTCTTGTTTTTACGTCGGATCATGGATGCCAATGATAACTTGGCCGAAGTGCGTGATGAACTGGCGATGCTGCTGCGTCAGGCCCCCGACGCCATTTTGCATATCGACAATGATGGCCTCATCCTGCGCGCCAATGACCGGTCGTTGACTTTATTTGGTTACCATCGCCAACAATTGTTGGGCAAAAAGATCGAAGACCTCATTCCGGGACGCTTTCGAGACGGGGATACGGGCATTCGTAAAAGTGCATTCATGGGGATGGGGGCACGGTCCCTTGGTGATGGTGTGGAGCTTTATGCCATCACCAAAAATGGCGTTGAAGTACCGGTTGATATCAGCGTGAACTTTTCCCAATCAGGCGGCAAACGTATCGCCACGGCCATCATACGTGACGTGACCGAACGAAAACGTGCGGCAGACGCCCTCAAACAAGCCCACGATGAGTTGGAGCAGCGGGTTAAAGAACGCACCAAGGCATTGGAATTGGAGATCAGTGAACGTCAGCGCGCGGAAACCCAGTTGGTGCAATCGGCGAAGATGGCGACAATTGGTGAGATGGCATCGGGCATCACGCATGAACTGAACCAGCCCATGAACATCATGCGCTTAGGTGTCGAGGCGGCGCAAATTAAGATTAAACGTGGTCAGGCCGATATGGACTTGATGACGCAAACCTTGGAAAAAGTTGAAGGCCAAATTTTGCGCATGTCCGAGATCATCAACCACATGCGGGTTTATTCCCGGCAAGATACCGAAGGCCAAACATTGTTTGACCCCTATCAGGCGGTGCGCGAAGGGTGTCAGCTTTTTTCAGGCCAATTGTCTGGCGTCAATGTGGATTTAAAGTTGAGTATGGTGGGCGGGCATGAG